>JAITMZ010000060.1 GCA_031290725.1 Spirochaetaceae bacterium | reverse complement strand
GGCGGATCGCAAAAAAACCTGTTTCGAGCAGATTAGCGCCAACCAGGGTGAACTGGAACGGTTGGCCTAGTGGGGAGAAATAGACCCGGCGGGCTTTGCGGAACTTGCAGCCAAGGGTGTGTGTCTGTCCCTCTGCGAAATGCCCCTGCACAAATACTACGACCTTCCGGAGGACATACAAACCGTGCACATCGGCCAGGACAAGTCGGTCTGCCGCTTTTTATTCATCGGGGACGCCCGGGGGAGGCAGGCAAGGGGTTTGCCGCCGGAAGCAGCAGCGGTGGCCCTTCCGAGGGTATCCACGGCGGTACTACGGAGCGAAGTGCAGTTATATAGAAAAGAAATCGCGGATATAGAAAAGAAAATGGCGGATATCGCCCTGTACCGGCTCGAACTGGCGGCCTGCCGAAAGCGCCTGGCCAGGGATCTGGAGTTTGAAACCGTGCTGTCCGCTATGAACCTGGTGCGCCCTGACGGCGTTGGGGCGGATGCGGCGAGCCGGGGGGCCCTGGCGTGGCTGGAGGGCTATGTGCCGGTTCCGGACGTGGATGCCCTGCAAAAAGCCGCCGCCGGTGAGCACTGGGCGATGGCCCTCACCGACCCGGATGTGGACGACCCGGTGCCCACCAAACTCAAGAACAACAAGGTGGTAAGCCTGATTTATCCCCTCACGGACTTTTTGGAGACCGTGCCGGGTTATAACGAGGTGGACATATCCGGCTGGTTTCTGCTGTTTTTTACCATCTTTTTCGGTATGATCTTTGGTGACGCGGGCTACGGCGGCATTTTGACTCTGATTGCCCTCACCGGCATTGCGAAAACAGCCAAAAAGGGCGTGCCCCAGGCTCTCATGATGATGCTGTTATTGAGTCTGTCCAACCTGGCCTGGGGGGTGGTTACTTGCACCTGGTTCGGCCTAGACGCGGCGGCGCTGCCGGAAATTCTGCGCTCCCTGTCGATTCCGGCCATATCCGGGGCCACGGCGGCGCTGTCGCCCAGAGACAGCTCGCTGGTAAGCCAGAATTTGCAAATAGTCTGCTTTTCGCTGGCCCTCGTGCAGTTGAACATCGCCCACATCATGGGGTGCATCAAATACCGGAAATCGCTGAAGATTTTCAGCGAACTGGGTTCCATAGCCATGCTGGTGGGTATGTACAACGTGGTGCTGAGTCTGGTGGTGAGCAACAATTATCGCAGTTTCCCCTTCCTGCCGCAGTCGCTCTATCTGCTTGTGGGCGGGTTTGCCCTCACCTTTCTTTTTGCCAACTACGAGGGGAGCATTTTTAAGTCGATTTTGACCAGTTTGCAGAACGTCATCTCCGTGATACTGGGGGTGACCAACGTGTTTTCCGACATTATGTCGTATATCCGGTTGTGGGCGGTGGGATTGGCGGGGGCGTCGATTTCCGCCACGGTAAACAGCATGGCGGGGCCGTTGCTGGGCAATTTCCTGGTATTTCTGGGAATTCTTTTGTTGGTTTTTGGACATGGGTTGAACATTGTCCTGAATATGTTATCGGTGCTCGTGCACGGTGTGCGGCTGAATACCCTGGAGTTTTCCGGGCATTTGGGGCTTACCTGGTCGGGCATTGCATATAAACCGTTTTCGGAAGCGGTAAAATAACGAAGTTATAGGAGTTTTGTATGACGAATTGGGGATTATTGGGCGCAGGCCTGGTGATGGGTATTGCCGCCATTGGGTCGGCGATTGGCATCGGTATTTCCGGTCAAGCGTCAATCGGCGCATGGAAACGCTGTTATTTGAACAATAAACCGGCTCCCATGACGCTGCTGACCTTTGCGGGGGCGCCGTTGACCCAGACATTCTACGGCTTCATCACGATGGGCCAAATCAAGGCTGCCGCCGTGGCAGCCCCGGGAAACGGCTTCCTGTATCTGGGATTCGGTCTGGCATCGGGCTTGGGGATAGCCGTCTCGGCGATCGCCCAGGGACAAGCAGGGGCTGCTGCGGCTGATGCCCAGGGTGAAACCGGCAAGGGCTTTGCGCAGTATATCGCGGTGGTGGGCATCTGCGAAACCGTGGCGCTCTTCGCTATGGTGCTCACCATGACGTCCCTGTAGCGGGAAAATCGCCGGCGCCGAATGGCAGGAGCCGCGTATGGGCTTACTCCCTGGGGGGCGCTGTTTATCGGCGCTCTGGGGCGCTATGATGTAAACGAACGACTCAACCGGGGCCGGCGTTATGCCAATGCCGGTCATGTGGTTGAGGCAAATTTTGCTGCAACTACGGTCAACGCCAGGGTAAAGGGCAGTTATCGTCCGTTCTATCAGGTCACCATCACATTTCCCGAACTGGGAGCGTCTCAAAAAGCCGAAGTCGAACGTATCGTGGAAGAAAATCCGGCACTGCTTGCGCGAATCGCCGCAGGGGAACTGCCGGAAGAATTGCTGACCCTGTTTGAAGAACGGGGCGTTTCGTTGATGCCCAAACGTTGGAGCGATATGAAACGCGTCTGTACGTGCCCCGATTCCGGCGATCCCTGCAAGCACATGGCGGCGGTGTACTACATCATCGCCCGTGAAATCGACGCCGACCCGCACACCCTGTTCCGCCTGCGGGGAATCAATAACCTTGCCGCAAGCGGCGGGGTATGTTGTTCTCCCGAAGAATCAGCCTTGCCGGGAATCAATGTGCAAAGACGCATTGGGGATGGCGCTGCCAATGAAATCACGCCGCCGCTGGGTCTGGCAAAGACGCTTTCCCCTAGTCCCGCGCCGGAGGTGCCCGGCGGCATGGCGAACTGCGTGGGGTTGATCACCTCGCTGCTGCCCCGATCGCCGGTCTTTTGCGCGCGCGACTTTGCCGTGACCCTGGCCGAGTTTTATCACCAGGCGGTGCGGAACGTTCACTGGCGCATGGCCGGCGACGATCCGGCACGGGAACACCGCTTTTCCCGGTCAACCTGGGGGCTTCACGGCACATCTTCGGCGCATTCCGTGGATGCCCTGCTTTTGACCCGGCAAGGCATTGACGGAAGGACTGAACGGCTTTCGCCCTATGACGCCTTTGTGTTTTTTCGCGAATTCGCCGGGGACGAGGGCTCTCCAAGTTACCGTTATCTGTTTTATCTGTTCAAATTTCTGAATGTGCTCTGCGCCGCCTGCGCTTTTATTCCCGCACCGTCCGTGGAAAAGGGCACCCTAAAAATTATCTGGAAGCCCTTCGATTCATCCGCCGAAATTCGAGCTGCCCTGGACGGCGTTGCGAGCCTCCGGCCGCAGGGGATGTCGGTCCCGCCAGCGTCCGGGAAAACCCCGGTGGACGACACGGAACTGCTGTGCGCTGCGGCTCTGGGCGGCTGGGTTCGGGCAGCGGGTTTTGCGGCGCAGGGCGGGGACGCGCTGTTCAGGGAATTGTGCAGCCTGTTTTTTGCCGGGGCAGCCGTCGATGTATCTTCACCGGCCACACGCAGTCTGCCGGTGGCGATTGACCGATGGCTTTTGGCGCTCCGCACGGATTTTTGTGCCTGGAAGTACCGGATTACCCTGAAAGCCGGGGGCCGCGAAAAAAAGGCGGGAGAGGGTATCACTTTTAGCCTTTCGATGGATATGGCCTTGGGCCGGCACGATGGGGCGGAAGCCGGGTCCGCCGGCGGGAAAAGGGAGGTGCGCTGGATTCCCCTCAAGGACGCCGCGAAAGCCGCAGGTACCATCGAGGCGCTGCGGGCGGCCACGGCGCTTTCAAATTATCTCCCGGAATTGCGGATTCTGATGGTAAAAAAATCTGTGCCCCTTACGGAAAAGCGGCTGGTGATGTTTCTGGACGAGGCCACCGGCATCCTTTCAAGGCTGGGCATTGTCGTGGCTTTTCCCAAAGCGCTGCACCGGGAACTCAAACCGCATCTGGTGATTCAGGGCGAGGCGAAAAAAGCCGGTTCCCTAGTGAGTTATTTGGACATGGACTCCCTGTTGGACTGGAAATGGCAGGTTGCCATAGGCGGCACGGCGCTGACGGCGGATGAGTTTCGTGCGCTGGTGCGGCAAAAGAGCGCCGTGGTGCGGTTCAGGGACAGGTTTATCCGCCTGGACCCGGCGGAAACCGCGGCACTTTTGCGACAGGCGGAACGCGCACCCCGTCCCGCGCTTCAGGAGGTTTTGCAGGCGTATTTTTCAGGGGATATGCTGCTTTCGGTGAATGCGGAGGAGCTTGTGGGAAAATTGTTTGAAGAGCGGCAATTTTCCAAGCCCGCAGGCCTCCACGCGGACCTGCGGGCATATCAGGAGCGCGGCGTCAACTGGATTTGTTCTCTGCTGTACGCCGGGTTCGGCTGCATACTGGCGGACGACATGGGGCTGGGCAAGACCGTGCAGGCCATAGCGGCGCTGCTTCGGCTGTCGGAGGATCACGCCCTGCCGGACAAGACCCTGGTGATCGCTCCGGCGGCGCTGCTTGAAAACTGGGAGCGCGAACTGGCGCGCTTTGCCCCTTCGGCTGCGGTGGGACGATACCACGGGCCGCGCCGCCGCCTGGACCAGGACGATGATGTGTATCTAACCACGTATCAGACGGCGGTACGGGATGCGGCGAAACTGTCGGAGCGGGCGTTTTCGCTTTTGATCGTGGACGAGGCGCATTTGATGAAAAACGCCGAGACCCGGGGCGCAAAAACGGTGAAACAGCTCCGCGCCGCCTATCGCTTGGCGCTTTCGGGTACTCCGGTTGAAAATCGTCTGGAGGACCTGCGTTCTCTTTTTGAGTTTGCGCTTCCCGGCTATCTGGGTACGGCGGCGGATTTTAAGCAAAACTACCGCATACCGGTGGAAGTGATGCGGGACAAAGCGGCTGCCGAGCGGTTGAAAAAAATTACCGCCCCTTTTCTGCTGCGCCGCCTTAAAACCGACAGGGCCATTATTCAGGATTTACCGGAAAAAATTGTGACTAACCACTATGCGGCGCTGGAAAAGGAACAGGCGGCGCTCTACGAAAGCATTGTGCGGGAAACCCTTAAAAAGTCAAAAAGTATCGAGGATCCTGC
>JAITMZ010000049.1 GCA_031290725.1 Spirochaetaceae bacterium | reverse complement strand
AGTATGGCAAAGAAAAGTTTTTTCGTGGGAATGGCGGCGGTGACGCTGGCATTGGGAATGGCGCTGGCGGGATGCAGCTCGGCATCAAGCGGCGGCGGGGACAGCTACACGATTAGCATCAGCCCCTCATCAACCATCGGGATAAAAAGCAGCACGGTGAGCTTCACGGCAACCCTGAAAAGGAACGGGGAAGCGGTTTCCAGCACCCCGTCCTTCGACTGGGAGGTTGCCGGCGGAGTGGGCGGCACCAGTTTTGCTTCTTCTTATAGCGCTTCGCAGGTAACCTTGACCATTGCCTCAGGCGAAACCGCGACAACGCTTACGGTTACGGCGCTGACATACCGGGGCGAAAGTGTACTGGCAAGCGCCAGCGTCCCCATAACCATCGTTACCGCCGATGAAGTTACTGCCGCCCTGAACGCAATCAAAAATGCGGTAGATAAGGATGCCATGCTGACCGCGTTGAAAGCGCCGAAGGCCGGCATCGATCAACACTACGTCATTGCCGCACATGACGCTGACTATTTCGCGGCGAAGGGCGGCGCTATTGCCACTGCGCTTACCGCGAGCCCCACTGCCAGCCAGATACCGACCCTTAACGCGGCATTGGCGGTCATAAACGCTAATGTCGTGGTGGCGAAGTTCAATGCGGCGACCAGTAAGGAGGCGGTACAAGCCCTGTTCACTCAGGCGAACTACGGCCTGTTAGGATGGTCCACCTGGAACTATTATGCGGCTTTGGCGCCTGCCGAAAAGACCACCGTGGCGACTGCCATCTATAACGGCTCAAAACCTTACACTTATGAGACCTTTGGTACCGCAGTAGGTAACGCGATAACCAAAGCCTACAATGACAGGACGAAAACAGTTTTCGACGAGTTCAATAAGGCGACCCTTGCGACGGAGGTACAAAAACTGCTCACCGAGGCGAACTTCAAGGCGTTATTCTCGGTGAACCTCAACGACTGGTGGACCGACTATGCGGCTTTGGATCCTGACGAAAAGCTCGCCGTGGCAACTGCTGTCTTGAACAACGGCACCGACTATGCCAATTCTACCCTGCTTGCTACCGCAATAGGTACCGCGATATGGAACGTCTACACCACCGCCAGGCCAGCCGCAGCCCTCGCCAAGTTCAATGCGGCGGTCAGTGCGGCGGCGGTACAAGCCCTGCTCACCCAGGCGAACTTCAAGGCGTTAGGTATCGGGGAACTGTGGGCCGCCTACAGCGGCCTTCCTGCTGATCAAAAAACCGAAGTGGCAACCGCCGTGTGGCATAGCAACGCCGTCTATAGCACTGTTAGCGACTTGCGCAACGCGATTAATAATGCGGTTTTCTTCGAGGTCGTTAAGAAAAATCTTGTTCCCCTCCAGACACAACTGACTGCCGCTATCGCACCAGGGGCAACCGCGGCGAACATTAACGGTTTTATCAACTTTGTTGGCTCTTTGCTGAGTTATCCGGTGGATGAGCTGCCGAGTGTCAACCCCAAAAATTCTGCCAGAGTAACGGCGGCGATTGTCACGGCGCTGGCAACACAAAGTAATCCTCTCAAAGTCTATAAAGATGCGGGGGCAGTCGCTACCGCCGAACAAACGGCGGACGCGATTGACAGACTGATGGGCATAGTGTACGGGGAATCGTAACGCACGGGGTGCTTCGGGCGCAGTCCGCCGCAGGCGGTCTGCGCTTTGGGGGCGCTGGGCGGCTCTCCGGCAACGGGGGGCCGCTTTTTTATGCTTGACAATTTGGCTAAAAAGAGGTATACTCTCTATCCAGTAACGGAGGCATAGATGACATTAGAAACACGATCGAGGCAGACGGGGACAGACCTGACTTTTGAGAAGGTCTGGATGATGTTCCAGGAGACGGACAAGAAGTTCCAGGAGACGGACAAAAAGTTCCAGGAGACGGACAAGAAGATTGCGGAGACGAGCCGGCTTGTGAAGGAGCTGTCTGCAAATGTCGGCGGGGTGAATAATTCGCTGGGGGACATGGCGGAGGGGCTGATGGCTTCCGATCTGGTTGAAACATTCGAGGCCATTGGGCTTGAGTTTGACCGCTCCTTTCAGAATTATAAGGTGAAAGAAAAAAAGACAAAACGCAAGCTGACGGAAGTGGATATGCTGCTGGTCAACGGGACCATCGCGATGGCGGTGGAAGTGAAGACGACGATGACACAGGGCGATGTGGACAAGCATGAAACCCGGATGGATGTCCTGCGGCATGAGCCTAACTCGCTTTTTGTCAATCGCACGTTGTATGGGGCGATGGCCGGCGTAACGATGAGCAAGATCGCGCGGGAATATGCCATGGACAAGGGCTTTTTCGTCATCGAACTCACCGGCGACACGATAAAAGTCGACATGCCCGAAGGGTGGACGCCAAGGACATGGTAGGGGCGGCGGCAGGGCTGGAATATATTACATGGCGATACGCTGCTCGGGACGGTTCGTGCCGCGAACATCCTTTTGTTTCTTCAACTCCTGATATTCCCGTTGGAGTGCCGCCCATTCTTCATCGTAGGCTTTTTTGAACTGCGGGTCTTTGAGTTTTTCGGTTAAGTGGTCATTAAAACTAATCATCAGCGTTCCTCCTAAAAACAAAATCCTTTATCGAAAACCGTTCCATACCGTCTGCCCGATATTTCTTTGCCGTATTAATCTCATGTTCAGGGACAACATCGGTATGTTTTTCAAAAACATTCGTCAACATGACGATATTTTGAAAATAAAAGAAATACAGAATCCGTACCTGGGTTCCAGTCAATTTTATTCGCAATTCGTGGATGCCGTCTTTCAAAAGGTCAGCATAGGGACGTTTTAGTTCCGGACCCTTTTCCCGTAACAGTCCGATAAAACTCAATGCTTTTGCCTGTTCACGAAAATCCAACGAATCAATATAATCCCGTACCGGCGATGTACCATCATCTTTTTCATAATAGACGATATTCCAGTCCTCATTCATGTATCAAACATATCATACTTTTGGCAAAAAAGCTAGTCCCTTCCAGTGTTTTTTTGGCTTGAAGCATGGCTCCCGGGAAGGCGAGGGTCGCTGGGAAGGGGCGGGCGGGCGGGCTCCGGGGACGGAGGCCGCTTTTGTTTATGCGCGCTGGGGTGGCGCGGGGCTGGCGGCGGGAAAGGCGCTTTTCCCGCCGGTTTTCCCCACCAGGTGAATATCGCCGATGACCATCCCCTTGTCCACGGCCTTGCACATGTCGTATACCGTGAGGGCCGCCACGGACACCGCGGTCAGGGCCTCCATCTCCACACCGGTACGCCCGGTAGAGCGCACTGCGGCGCTGATTCGGATGCGCGTATCGCCGTCTTTCTCCAGGCCCACTTCCACCGCATCCAGGCTCAGGGGATGAGCCAGGGGGATAAGCGAGCCTGCCTGCTTGGCCGCCATAATCCCGGCGATCCGCGCCGCGGCGAACACGTCCCCCTTGGGAATGCCCCCGCCCAGGATAAGAGACAGGGTTTCTGGCCGCATGGCCACCGCGCCCTCCGCCAGGGCTTCCCGCCGGGTGATTGGCTTTTCCCCCACGTCCACCATCCGGGCGTTTCCCCGCCCGTCCAGATGGCTCAGTTCACTCATCCGGCTCTTCCTCGCCCTCAAAGGGCAGGGGGAACACCATGCGATCCCTGGTCAAGACCGTGTTGGGGAACAGCGACGACGCCTCGTCCCGGAGTATCGGCAGGTCGCGGTCGGTGTAGCGCGGGCTGTAGTGGATCAGCCCCAGCTTTTTCACCCCCCCGTCCCTGGCGATGCTAGCCGCCTGGCGGGCGGTCATGTGCTTTTTATCCGCTGCCTGGTCGGCCTCGCTCTCCGCGAACATGCCCTCGCAGATGAGCAGGTCGCTGCCCTTCACCTCCCCGGCGATGGAGGGCAGGTAGAGCGTGTCGGTCACGAAACTGAACTTTCTGCCGCTTCGGGGGGGGCCCATCACCTGATCGCTGTGTACGGTCGCGCCCTCCGGCGTGGTGACGCTCTCCCCGCCCTGCAAGCGCCCCCACAGGGGGCCCCGGGGCACCTGCAATGCTTCGGCGGCAACGGGGTTGAACTCGCCGGGGCGGTCCAGTTCCTCCAGGGTGTAGCCCACGCAGGGTTTGGTGTGCCGCAGGGGGAAGGCGCGGATATAAAAGCCCTCCCCGCCGTAGACCACGCAGGGGGCGCTGATTTCGTTCACGATGATCTCGTAGTTGATATACATGTCCAGGGTGTCCCGGCTGGCTTCCACGTACTGCTTGATCTTGGGGGGGCCGAATATGTAGAGGGGCTCGTCCCGGTCAACCTGGCTGGACAGCATGAGCAGCCCCGGCAGCCCCGTCACGTGATCCGCGTGGGTGTGGCTGATGAAGATCGCGTTGATCCGTTTCCACCGCAAATTCAGCCGGCGCAGGGACACCTGGGTGCCTTCCCCGCAGTCGAACAGAAACAGATCCCCCTCGCGGCGCACCAACGCGGAGGTGAGATGACGGTACGGCAGGGGCATCATCCCCCCGCAGCCCAGGATAAATACTTCCATGTTCATTGTTTTGCCGTGTCCGCTTCCACCAGTTCATCGAAGAGGCCGGTCTGCTCCTCCGTGGTCTGGGGGCTCATCTTTATCAGTTTTTCGATCACTAAGCGGTTGTCCAGGAGGCTGCTCACGGATTGGTTCTCGTGGAGGCGCATCACCACGCTGGCAAAAAGGCCGCTCACGTCGGTGTCCACATACCATTCCCGGCTCTTCAAATCCGCATGGTGCACCGCATTGGTCCCGATGATCCGGTAAAAAAGCCCCGCGCTGTAGGCTTCGTCAAAGAGGGTGATGGCATTGCCGGTGAAAAAGGGCAGACTGATGGCGGCGATCACCTTGGACGCCCCCTGTTCCTTCAGGAATTCCATGGCCTTGAGGAGGGTCCCGCCGGTTCCCAACAGGTCGTCCGCCAGAAAGGCCAC
>JAITMZ010000035.1 GCA_031290725.1 Spirochaetaceae bacterium | reverse complement strand
GTGTTGGGGCTGTCCCAGTCAAAATCCTTGGTGATGTTGTAGGTGGGGATGGGGTATTGGAAACCCCGGCCCGCCGCGTCGCCCTCCAGCATAAGCTCGATAAACACCTTGTTGATCACCCCCATCTCTTCCTGGCAGTCCCCGTAGGTAAAGTCCAAATCTTTGCCCCCCACCACCGCAGCGGTGTTCCGAAGATCCTCGGGCACCACCCAGTCCAGGGTGATGTTGGTGAAGGGTGCCTGGCTTCCCCACCGAGACGGGGTGTTGACGCCGTAGATAAAGCTTTGGATGCATTGGCGCACTTCCTTTTCGCTCATCTTGTCCGCCTTGACGAAGGGGGCCAGATAGGTGTCAAAGGAACTGAAAGCCTGGGCGCCGGCCCACTCGTTTTGCATGATCCCTAAAAAGTTGACGATCTGGTTCACCAGGGTAGACAGATGCCCCGCAGGCGTGGAGGTGATCTTGTCGGGCACACCGCCCAGCCCCTCGCGGATGAGCTGCCGGATTGACCAGCCCGCGCAATACCCCGAAAACATGGACAGGTCGTGGATGTGCATCGCCGCGCTCTGGTGAGCTTCGGCGATTTCTTTTGAATAAATGTTTTTGAGCCAATAGTTGGCCGTGATGGTCCCCGAATTGTGCAAAATCAGACCGCCCAAGGAAAAATTCACGTTAGCATTTTCATTCACCCGCCAGTCAGAACGATTCAGGTACCCGTCCATGGTTTTATTGATGTCCAGCATCAGCTTTTGGGCATCCCGAATCGCCTCATGGTGGGCGCGGTACAGGATATATGCCTTGGATACCTTTACTTCATTGTGTTCGATGAGGACGGTCTCCACGATGTCCTGGATTTCCTCAATCGCCGGGATTGAATTGGCGTGGCGGCTTGCCATGAGCGCTCGGAGTTTTTCCTCCACCGCCCCGGTAAGCAGTTCCGCCCGGCCTGGGTCACCCTGCCCCTCCACCGCAACGATAGCCTTACCGATCGCACCGGCGATTTTTGCGCGATCATAGCCCTCAACTTCTCCCCTCCGTTTTACCACATGTCTGATGGACATGTCCGATCCACTTTTCCCCGCCTGAAGAAACGTACTCCATTGCGGAAAAACCGCTTGATTACTCATTCAAAACTCCTAATTTGTGTATTTCAGTGATAAATTCATCCATATTTTCAAAATGCCGATACACCGACGCGAAACGGACATAAGCGACCTTATCCACCCCATGAAGTTTTTCCAGCACCAGCTCTCCCAAATCCGCCGTGGTTATCTCCCTCTCCGCTTTACCCCGCATCACCGCCTGATCCTCAATTTCGGTCAAAATATTTTCGATCATGGCGGTGGAAACCGGACGTTTTTCCAGTGCCCGTTCAATGCCCTTTTCCAGTTTTGCGCGGTCAAAGGGCTGTCTCCGCCCGTCACGCTTTACCACCATAAAGGGCTTTTCTTCAATGTTTTCATAGCTCGTAAACCGGTACCCACAGCTGTTACATTCACGGCGGCGGCGAATACTTTCACCGTTGGCGAGCATCCGCGATTCCATCACGCGGTCGTCAAGATTTCCACAATAGGGACAACGCATATTTTCCTTCGCAAGTCCTTTTAAAAAATTATCCAATGCCAAACAACGCAACATATGGTGTTAAAAAAGCATTTTTTAGATTATATAGCGCTATATATATTATTGCAAGGGGTTTTGAGAAAAAAATACAAAAAAAAATTATTTTTTTTCTTTTCAATAGGTAAATCGAATTATTTCCTGCCGGGACAACTGCTGTATCTTGATCAGCAAAGTTTGGGTGGCCATATCGTAGGTATATCCGGAGGCATTATAGGTTTCAAAACGCTGGTCGCTGCGGTAAGGCATATCGTGAATTTCGATGCTCCTGAAGGGCGGCAATCCCTTTACGATTAAATAATGGGATTCCCCCACCGGATAGGTAATATTGAAGGAAATGCGCCTGAGGGCATCGGTCTGGTAGCTTATGTTCTGCGCGACGGTCCATGCCCAGAGCTGGCCGGCGGGCAAGTCGGTCACAATAACGCCGTGGGGGTAAAAATGGTTGCCGGACTGATTCAAAATGCGATACAGGTCGCCCAGGGTTTGCAGATCAAAAGTGGCTTCCTGTTCCGAACACACCGAATTAACAATCAAACGCCCGGCACTTTGATAGTTAGGCAGTTTTTTAACCGCCGCGTAATTGAGCAGCGCCGCACCGGTTTTTACCGCCTGGGATACGTCCAGTATAGACTCGTCCGGGTCCTTCAAAAACAGCCGTCCGTCGTTGAGAGAACCCGCTTCCGCGATCTTCACCAAGCATTTTGAAATGACCGGCTCCAGAAGCCCCGCATATTCGCTGTTCGCCGCAAGCAGAGCGGAATAAAGATTTACCATGCCCGCCGATTGACGCACGTCCGGGGAAAACTCAGGGTTTGTGGTGGGAAGCAGCAAAAAGGCGGAAATCTTTTCTTTGTCCGGCTGCCGAATCAGCAGATCATACAAATTATCTTGGGCAAAAAGCGTGGTATCACGGTTGGAGATCGCCTCGTTGAGCCGGATAATAAAGGCCTCGTTTTCCGCACCCATATCGGCGTTCATCCGGGCCAGGGAATTAAAATAAGGCGCGGACAGATAGGTTCTGGCGGAGGAATTGGCAAATAATTCGGAGACGTGTGACATGGCACGGGACAACTGGTTGCGCTCCCCCAGAGCCGCGATGTAGGAAATAACCGCCTGTTCATCGACCAGTATGGACGCACCTTCGCAGGCCTCAATGAACCGTTCGGTGAGGGCGTTCCGGGTAATCCGATACACGTTCTCCGACGCCAATTCCAGGCCGACCAAGGCGTCAAAGCTGAGGGTATTTTCCGGCTGCACGGGGCGGAAGGACAGTACGGGGTCTTCAGAGCGGAACACCAGGGTGTGGGAGTCATCCAACGGGGCGTCCAAAATAAAAATATCCGTGGTGGAACCAAAAACCGTGCCTCCGGCACCCTGTCCGGTGGGATTGTAAGCCTTTGAAAGGGTATAATTGAAGGTCAGAGCCACCGCATCATAGGGAAGCAGGGCGGTACATATCATATCGTTTTTTGCATCCGAGCATTGAACAAAGAAAAACACCCCGTCGGAAAACTGAAACTCAGCCCTGGTTTCATCGACCTGCCGCCATTCCTGCAAAAAAACCGGTTTTGTTTTTCCGTCGGCCAGGATCAGCACGGCGGGGGTATTATTGTTCGCGGAAATCGTAATTCCCTTATAGGTCATGGAAAGAGAATTTTTCAGGGAAGAGGCGTCTTCTTTTACCTTCATTTCCCGAACACTCAGTTGAACGGTTCCAATGTTCCGGTGTACCAACACTTCATTGTTAAACTGTAGCAGGAAAATGCCGAAAATAATAATAATATAGACCGCCAGCAACGCGAATATCCGTGCGGTGCGGGAAGTAAAGTTGATTAAAATCTGATTTTGCGATAAACTAGCCATAGTATTCAGTATATCTGAATCGAGAAAAAAAATCAAGGGGTTGCGGTGATAAAACGACCTATCTTTTGGGGATGCGCGGCGGCTTTTGTCGTCCTGCTTTTCGCCTGTGCCGCGCTGCCGCCGGAGACGCCCCCGGGCAAGGGTGAAACCGTTTCCCAAGCAGAACCTATACCGGAAAAAAAGCCGGCCTCCGCCGCCGTGCGGTTTGCAGAACAGGTACAGGTGACGCTGGAACAGGAGGGCGTCAAGGACGCCCTGGCGTTCTTCGATCACCTGCCTGAGGAATTGACCGGCGACACCGGCCTGATCATTCTTCAAGCCTCCCTGTATTTTTCTGACCGGCAGCACGACAGGGCGGCGGAAATTCTGGACGCTTTCCTAGTTGACCAGCCGGACAATGACGACGCCCTGGTGCTGCGGGCCATGGTCGCCGGCGGGATGGGTGACCAGACTGCCCGGCAGAAGATCATCAACAAACTGCTGGGGACGAACCGGAACCATCCCCGGGCGAACATCATGGCAGCCGAGGATCAGGTGCTGCATCACCGGTACCGCGACGCACAGGGGTTCTACCAGCGGGCGCTCCAGGGGGAGCCGGAAAACATTGATGCCCTCCTGGGACTGGGGCAGATGGCCTACTATTTGAGGAACGACCAGGACTCCTCCCGTGCTTTCAACGAGATTCTGCGGATCCAGCCGAAAAACGGGGATGCCCTGTCCTATTTGGCTAAACTGGAGGCGGAAAAAGGACAATACCGAAGGGCCCAGGAATACATCGAACAGGCCATCGCCCTGGACAGCGGCCAGTCTGATTTCTGGAACAACTACGGGCTTTATCTGCACCATCTGGGAAATTACGACCGGGCGATCTTCGCATGGAAAAAGGCGGCGGATCTGGATCCTTCATCTTTTTTAACCTACGTCTATCTGGGGGGCATGTACGACCAACTGGGGGACATCGATGCGGCCTACGAGAGCTACCGGACGGCGTTGAAGCTGAACGCCCGGTATTATTTCGTCTGGGCACCCATCGGGGTGATCGCCTGGCAGAAAGAGCACTGGAAGGAGTCCCGTGAGGCCTTTACTCAGGCTTATCAGGGTGACAGCGCCAATGTGTCCTACCTGCTGCTCATCGCCGCCTGTTATCTAAAGGAAGGAATGGTGCGGGAGAGCCGGAGCTTTTTGACAAAGGCCATGCGGCCCCTGGACAAGCAGTCCCTGGAGTATGCCATGGTGCGATTCTATTTCGATTCGGTAGAGAACGGGCTTTCCCAGAAGGTACTGGGCGAAACGAACAGGACCCTCCGGGGAAAAATGCTCTATTATCTGGGTCTCTTTCACGATATTCAGGGGGAGCGCCTTCTGGCAGAAAAATATTACCGGCAGGTGCGGAACATGGAACATCCGGGCTTTTTTGAATATCGGATGAGCACCTGGGCACTGGAGTCAATCGCCAGTACCGGCGGCACCTCATTGGAGGAACTACAATAGATGAAACTAAACTTTGACGACCGACAGATCATTATGGTGGGGACGGCGCATATTTCCGAGGCGAGCATTCGGGAGGTGCGGGAAAACATTGCCGCCGAAAAGCCGGATTGCGTGGCGGTGGAACTGGACGAGCAGCGCCTGGAATCCATGAAAAACCCCGGCGCATGGAAAACACTGGACATCGGGAAGGTGCTTCGGGAAAAAAAGGGGCTGGTACTTTTGGCAAACCTGATGCTCGCCTCGTTCCAGCGCCGTATGGGAAGCGACGTGGGTATCAAACCCGGCGCGGAAATGGAAGCCGCCGTGAATGCCGCCGAAGAGGCCGCCATCCCCGTGGCGCTGGTGGACCGGCCCATTCAGGTAACGCTGCGCCGGGCATGGGCCATGAATTCCCTCTGGGGCAAGTGCAAGCTCCTGGGCATTCTCTTTTCCAGTGCTTTTTCCAGGGAAACGGTCTCCGCCCAGGAGATAGAGGAACTCAAACGCGGAAACGCCATGGACGCCATGATGACCGAACTGGCCGCCTATCTTCCGGCGGTGAAGCAGGTGCTTATCGACGAGCGGGACTTTTTCCTGGCCAGCCGTATCTGGCAGGCATCGGTGCCTCCCGGCGGGGTGCCGCCCGCAGCGCCGCAGCGCCGGGTGCTCGCCGTGCTGGGCGCGGGGCACGTCCCGGGGGTGGCGGCACACCTGAATCTCTTCGCAGCAGGCGCGGAGTCCCTTGATACCGCAGCCGTCGAAGCGGTACCTCCCCCGTCAATCGCCGGAAAAATCGCCGCCTTTGTCATACCGGTAATCATCGCGGCCCTGGTGGCGGCGGGCTTTGCCGCTGGCGGTGCGGGCCTTTCCGGGCAAATGCTTCTCCGTTGGTTCCTATGGAACGGCTCCCTGGCCGCGGCCGCCACGGTGGTCGCCGGGGGGCACATCCTGGCAGCCCTCACGGCCTTTGTGATGGCCCCGGTGGGCACCCTGAGTCCGGTGCTGAGCGTGGGTATCTTTGCGGGGATTGTGCAGGGCTGGGTAAAAAAGCCCACGGTGGAGGACATGGAGCGCCTACAGGAGGATGTAGGGTCGCTGAGGGGGATTTACCGCAACCGCGTCCTCAGGGTGCTTTTGGTGTTCCTCTTCTCTTCCCTGGGGGGCGCGGTGGGGAATTTTATCGCCGTGCCTACTTTGGTGGGAAGTTTATTCCCCTAGGAGTTTGTCGGGCCCAGCCGGTCAACGTGAAGTCCTGGAGGGACGCGCCACCGGTGGTTTGAGGGACGCGCCACCGGTGGTTTGAGCGGCACACCGCTGGTGGTTTGAGCGGCACACCGCTGGTGGTTTGAGCGGCATACCGCTGGTGGTTTGAGCGGCATACCGCTGGTGGCTTGAGCGGCATACCGCTGGTGGTTTGAG
>JAITMZ010000034.1 GCA_031290725.1 Spirochaetaceae bacterium | reverse complement strand
AGCCTCTTGCAAAGCGGTAAGCAACCCGATGAAATTCTAAAAATGTACGGACGCAAGTAATACAAAGGCGAATGATGAAAACAGCGGTCAGCGAATTGTACCGCGTCAGCGCCGATGCGGAGGTGCGGCGGCAATACGACCAGCGCGAGAAGGCCTGGAAGGACGACATGGCGTGAATGGTTCACGACGCGCTGGAAACACCCAACCCGTAAGGCACCCCCCACCCTCGCGCCCCCAAAAAAGCCGCCTCCTACCACGCAGAGCCGCAGAGTTCACGCAGAGACGCAGTGAGCCTTCTGGAACTCCGAAAGCCCCCAAACTCCCAGAGCGCTCTCCGCGCCTCTACTCCCCCCGCGCCTCCGCGTGTAAAAAAAGCCGCCTCCCCCCAGGGGGAGACGGCTGCTGCTAATCCCCGGCTACGAAGTCCGCCGGGGGGACGGGGTTAGCTTACTGCGTTGCCCACTTATCGGTGCTCCAAGTGAAGGTTACCGGGGTGCCGGTGCTGTAAACGCCGCTCGTCACCGTTATACCGGGAAGCTCGGCGGTATCGGCTCCGCTTTTTGATGTATCGGGACCGATACCGGTGCCCCCAACAAAATCATCGTAGTCCGCATTCAGGATGATGAGGTGCTGGCTCGAATTGCCAGGGAATGCAATTTGTGCCGTCGTCCCTTCACCCTTGATAAAACCGCTTTTCAAAACATAAAGGTCAAATTCGCCGGAGACCAAAGATACTTTGCCGCTTTTGATGGTGAGTTGGTTAACTCGGAACGTTTGCTTCAGCGTGGCATCTCCTTCGATTGTGTAGGTGGCCCTATCTTTCAGCGTTACCTTAGTTGCTGCATCTGTTTGAATGAGTACTCCGTTTGTACCAATCGTGGGTGACGCAGCCGAACCGGAGTCTGCGCTGGCACCGTTTTCAAATACGATGCTTCCTGCCTTTCCAGCGGCATTCCAGAGGGATCCGCCGTAGGTCTTCATGTCCCGCAAGATGCCCCCGTTTACGTCGATGAGGCCGTTCAGGTAGCTGTCCGTACTGATGCCGGCAGTAGTGCTTCCTAGGGTGAGGGTGCCGCCCGTGGCTACGTTGACTGTGCCGTCTACCTTGAAGATAGCGGTGTCGGCCATGGTGACCGTGCCCTCTACGGTGACCGTGCCCTCTACGGTGACCGTGCCGGCAACGTTTTTGGTGCTGTGTTTCAGGACGCTAAGCGTACCGCTAACCGCCAAGGTTCCTCCGCTTTTAACAGTAAGATAGCCGCCGGCTTCCTCGCTTTCGTCTGGCTTTACGACTAAATTCCCGGCTACACTTAACGTTGCGCCGTTTGCGACAATGAACTTTTCCGCCATCGGAAGGGGCGACCCCGTTTGGTTTATGGTGGTCGTGCCCTTTGTTACGGTTATTTTTATTAAACCGGCCACTTCATCATTTATGGCATCGGCGGCAGGCGTCACTTTAACTTCGCTGTCCGCTCCAATGGTTATAGCCGAGGAGCCAATAGCTCCAAAGACATCCCCACTCGCAGGCGCTGAACCGCCTCGGTGGTAGACAGCACCGGGACCAAGTGTTAATGTTCCAGTGGTCGACTCTTCAAAGGTTCCAAAAAAGTTTGTCCCCGATTTGTTGTCGGTAACTTTTCCGGCTACCGTTACGACTGCGCCGGTACCCAGCGTTACGTTAGCGTTGTCCGCGATAACAAGTGCGCCCGTCACGTTCACCGTGCCGTCCACCTTGAAGATGCCGCCGCCGTTAATCGCGAGCGTCACGTCTGTCTGCACGACCAGCGTCGCGTCCGCAGCGACTGTGAGGGTGTCGCCGCTCATAATCGTCTCGGTTTTGTTGCTGTAGGGTGTGGCCAGAACCGTAACGGTTCCTTCCTTGACGGCGTAGGCCGTTTTGCCGCCAGTTGCCGGAGTGATTTCAAACGTCGCGCCCTCCGGCACCGAGTAGATGCCGTTAGCTCCAACGTATTGTCGGTTGGCGGTTGTGGCCGTGCCGCCGTTCTTCACGGTCAGCTTGGCGACGCTTGGTACCACCGCCGTCGTAATGGCCGCGCTCGCGCCGTCTACGACCACTTCGCCCGTGCCGGTGAGGGTGCCGTCCACGGTGAAGGTGCCGTTGTTCTCCAAGGTGCCCTCCACAATCACCGTACCGGTTGCCTCCACGGCGAGGGTGGCACCGGTAGCAATGGTAAGGGTCACGCCTGACGGCACGACCAGCGTTTTGCCCGCGGGAACGGTTACAGTTAACGCCGAACCTATACTATAGGAGGAACCGGTCAAAACAAAACGAGTGATAGTGGATGGCGCGTCTCGCAGAATTTCCTGTAAGTTTTCAGACGAACTTACCCCTCTGGAGTCTTTGATCACAGCGCTGGTGTCGATGGTGAATTCAAGGGGGGTTCCCGCGTCTTTGTCACCTTTTTTCGTGGTAAACCTGAAGGTAATCACCTCGCCCTGTTTCTCCTGCAATGGATCGCCCCCTTCAAACAGTAGTTCTAGGACCTTGAAGTAGGTGTTGGCGGTATCGCTGAACACGTAACGCGAGTGGGGGCCGGTATTGTTGACTTTATCTTCGTCGGTGCTCCAGTCGCTGCCGGCGAAGGTTGCCCACAGCGCGGGGTCCTGATAGCTGCCTTCGTCCCATTTATACTGGTACAGGATTTTGTCGATATTTTTGGTACCGGTACTCCCCCCCACCAGGTCGGGGATGCGCACATAGACCACAAAAGTGCCCTTGTCGGTCATGGTGCCGGAGTACTCCGGCGTGTAGCGTATCGGGTCTGTCCCTGTGGCCGGGGTGGGCGTCACCGGACCCTGGGTGAATTCGTGGTCGGTGTCGCCGTGGAGGCCCAGGAGTTCCGTACTCGAAGCATCGGCGGCGATGATGTGTTCGCCCCAGACCTCGCGCACCTGGGCGGCGGAGAACAGGATCGATTCTTTCGGTTCATAGAGGAAGCCGGACGGTCTCAGTGTAAGGCCCGTGTCTTGCCCCTTGCTATCTACGATGGTGAACTTTTCACCATTTAATTTGCTGGTGCTTATCACGATTTGCTTTGTGGTTTCGATATTTTCCACCCGGAGTTTCGCCGACACCTCCAGGCTGTTTACCAGGATTTTGCTGCCCTCGGGCACATACACGTCGTCCCCCACGGACGCGCTGTCCGTAAGTCTCAGGCTGTAGGGGGCTGCGGGTTCCCCCGAATCATAGTCAAAAAAGACGCCATTCCCCAGCCCGGTGGCCGTGTTGCCCTCGATGCGGGTGGTGCCGCACAGTGTTACCATGCCGGCCTCCTCGATATAGATGCCGCCGCCGTCACCATCCACCTTACCGCCCTTGATGGCGATGTTCTTCAGCACCACCTCTGTGCCCGCCACCACATAGAACGCCCGCAGATTAAAGCCTGTGAGGTCTATGGTAATCTCCGGGGTACCCTCGGTGTTGTGGTCGCCTTCGATAGAGATGGTCCCCAGCACATCACCCAAGACAAAAAGCGACTGCTCCTGCTCCGCCTGGGATCCCCGGGTACTGAAGCTATACCCTGCGGATCGCAGCTCGGATACGCGCCTCAGTTCATCGCCCGGGTGAATATCGGTGAGAATAATAATTTTTTTTGCCTGGTCGGATTGCGTGGCCACCGTCAAGGCATGGGCAAGGGTTTGAAAGGCGGTTCCCGGTGTTGCCCCCCGGTTCGCCGCATCCCCGGCTTCTACGGGGTCTTGTCCGCCCTCGGGGTTTACGTACCACTTGGCGTCCCCGCCCCACAACTGGCTAATCGCCCCTTCTTCACACCCCGCGATTAACACCACCCCCAGGGCGATGAAAATGCTCGCCAAAACCAAAAGGGACATTTTTTTGACCCGTTTCATGTGTAACTCCTTTATTGTCCACCCGACCAACGCACAAAAATTGATACAATCATCTTTCCCGGAACACTTCAAAAAACTGAAGTTTTGAAAAGCGTCCTTATAAGAGTATCGGCTATTTACACCGATTTGTCAAGTACAAAATAAAAATATGTGGCTGATTGAGCAAATTTCCTCACACGGAGGCACGGAGGATTTGGGTGAATTGCCGGAAGTCTGGGAATTCCCAAGCTTCCAGAAAGCCAGCCCTCCGTGGGACACCTTCTTCAGTGTTTCCCACAGAGGACACAGAGGAGGAACTTTTGTAAATCAGTTACACGCGCCACTTGACACTTTTTGAAACCCCGTGATAAAATACCCTATGGTCATATTGTTGAAAGAACCACTGCGCGTCGCCCTGTCCGGAAAGAGCGGCTGCGGGAACACCACGGTGAGCACCCTCTTGGCCGAGCGTCTTGGGGTGTCGCTGGTGAACTATACCTTCCGGTCCCTGGCGGATGAAACCGGCCTGTCCCTGGGAGAAATCATAGAAAAGGCCCGCACGGACTTCTCTTTTGACCGCACGGTGGACACCCGGCAGGTGGAAATCGCCATGCGGGGATCCTGCGTGATGGGTTCCCGGTTGGCGATTTGGATGCTGGCGGCGGCGGACTTCCGGGTGTATCTTTATGCGGACGGCGAAGTGCGGGCCCGGCGCATCCAGATGCGGGAAGGGGGCGACCGCGATACCATCCGCAGCTTCACGAGCACCCGGGACAGCGAGGATACCCGGCGGTATGCCGAACTCTACCGCATCGACAACACCGACCATTCCCGGGCGGATATGGTGGTGGACACCGCGCGATACCTGCCGCCGGAGATCGTGGAGCTGATTGTGGCGGAGCTGGTGCGGCGGGGGCTGGTATGCGAAAACTGATGTGGGCGCTCCTTGTGGGGTTTCTGTGCCTTGCGGCGTCCTGTTCGGGCATCCTGGGCTACGGCGTGCTGCTGTGGACGCTGCCGGAACAGGGCCTCACCGACGGCGACATTGTGCCGGTCTACGTGCGCTCCAACATTTCCAGGGTTTATGTAATCGAGGTGCCCGGCACAAAAGAAAAAATAGAGGTGCCCCTGTGGCAGGTGACCGAGCCGGAGAGCCGCAACAAGGCCCGTTCCACGGCGGCGCGCTTTGCGGCATACAAAAACCAGTACGCCCGGGTGCTGATGGACGGGCTTCCGGTGCGGAGCCATGCGGTGAACACGGCACGCCAGGTGTACCGCCTGCGAAAAACCGAGGTGATTAAGGTGCTCCACGAAGGGAAAGGCGAGGCGGTGATCGCCGGGAACGCGCCCCTGGACGGCGCCTGGTTCCGGGTGCTCACCGGGGACGGTACCCAGGGCTGGTGTTTTTCCCACTACCTACAGTTTTTCGATTACAACCGGCAGCACGAGCTCACCGGGGAAGGCGCCTCTCCCACCCTGGCGCTCTACGAAGACCAACTGGCCCTGGTGTTTGCCAAACGGTGGTACCCCGACTACTACCTGCCCATGATCGTCGGTAACACCATCAACCTGGACACCCTTCGCGCCGAGTACGGATTCACCGTGGACCGAAAGTCCGGCACGGTGAGCATCCGCCTGGGAGACCTGGACGGCACCTATTCCTTCACGGGGATTACTGCCGGGGCCGGGCCGTCGTTTACCCTGGAGGGCAGCCCCCTCATCATCATCCCCCGGGATGAAAATTTTCTCACCGTATCCTGCGTGAATGACCGGGGCATTCCGGTATCTTATAACTTCGTATCCCTGCAAGAACCAATCGACCGCCTCATCGACCGGGAAACAGAACGGCGGAAGCAGCTCTACGACAATCTGCTCGCCCTGGGGCCGGAATTCACCAGCAATACCTACGGCACCATCCGTCTGTCGGCGGAGGGCGTCATCCAGTGGATAAACTACGATGCCCTGGTGCCCTACGTGATTCCTACCACCGCCCTGTCCATGGGCACGGCGGAGTTCAAGTACTTTTTGTCCGACCGGATCCGCACCCTTTACGATGGGGTTCTCACCATTCATTTGGCGGGCAGTCCCCGGGAAAACAATTTTTTCTACCATATAATTCCGGCGGAAGACGACGCACAGCCCGGCCTACAGTTGGAAAGCGCAGGGGAAGCGCCGCAGAACACCGTGTTTTCCACCCGAAGTCTCAACCCGGAGGTGATGTTCTTCGGCAAAAAAGGATAAACCCATCGGCAAAAGCCGGAAGGCCGCGTCTACTATAGGCGCGGAATCCTAGGCGCAGGGCTTGACATCTTTTTCCATCTGTGATATACTCTAAAAAGCAGTGGCGGGGGACAGTAAAGGGAGAGTGTTATGAAAAAAAACAAAATGGGATTCGGGGTATCGGCGGCAATTTTGGCGCTGACAATGGTTTTCTCCAACTGCCGCAATAGTTCGGGCAGCGGTACGACCGTTGAGGAGCGCTACCTCACCGGCAAGCAGACGGCGGAACAAATTCAAACCTTCATCGACACC
>JAITMZ010000188.1 GCA_031290725.1 Spirochaetaceae bacterium | reverse complement strand
TAATTGAATCAAATTGCACAGTCCGCTTTTTTCTGACAAACAGTTCTATAAAAGCCTGGCTGCCGTGGCCTTTCCCATCGCGCTCCAAAACCTGATGAATTCTCTGGTGAACCTGGCGGACACGGTGATGATCGGCCGACTGGGAACCGTGGAAATCGCCGCTGTGGGGATTGGGAACAATGTCTTTTTTCTATATAATATTGTGCTTTTCGGCATTTGTTCCGGCGGGGCGATTTTTACCGCTCAGTTCTGGGGCAAAGGAGATATTCCAGGAATCCGCCGGAACACGGGATTTTGCCTGCTCCTGGCTATCATCCTTGGACTTATGTTCACTGCCGCGGTTTTTTTCATCCCCGAAGAAATCATGGGAATCTATTCCCGGGACCCGGCGGTTATCAAAGCCGGGGGCGTCTATCTGCACACCCTGGCGCTGTCGTTTATTCCCTTTGCCATCGGGCAGGTGTTCTTCCTGTCCCTGCGGTCTATCGAGAAATTGAAACTCCCCATGTACTGCACTTTTGTGGCCTTGGGGATAAATGTGGGACTGAATTACCTCCTCATCTTTGGTATTGGCCCTTTTCCGACCATGGGGGTTGAGGGAGCGGCTCTGGGCACAGTCTGCGCCCGGTTGACTGAAGCGGTATTGCTGGTGGCAATCAGCTATGGCCGGAAGTATGCCCTGGCAGGAACAGTGTGGGAAATGACCGGCTTTAACCGGTTCTATGTAGGCCGTTTTTTGCGGGTGTGCCTGCCGGTTATCCTGAACGAGATTATCTGGTCCACAGGGATTACCACCCAAAATATTATCTTTGCCCGCTCCGGAACCGAAGCCATCGCGGCTTTTAACATCACCAACACCTTCTCGCAGCTCACCTGGGCGCTGTTTATCGGACTGGGAAACGGAGTAGCCATACTCATCGGCAAAAAGATAGGAGCAGGCGACCAGGCAGGTGCCCGTGACTACGCGGCCCGGATTATCCGTTTCGCACCCATGATTGCCTGCGGCGCTGTCTTAGTGCTGGTTCCTTTGTCGCGGTTCTTGCCGGTTATCTTCAATGTGAACGACACGGTGCTGTCCGCCGCGGGGGTCATGCTGGTCATTCTGAGTATTTCCTATCCTTTTCGGGCATTCAATATGTCCATGGTGGTGGGCATTTGCCGGGCCGGAGGCGACACGGTGTTTTGCACCATCTATGATACGGTGTTTATGTGGTTTCTGGCGCTACCCCTGGCGGCGGCGGCAAGCTATTTTTTTCACGCTCCCTCGCCGCTGATATACCTCTGTCTTAATAGCGAAGAAAGCTGCAAGTGCTTCCTGGGCCTGTGGCGCTATCGGTCAGGAAAATGGCTGCACAACGTGATTGAGGGGATTTAGGGCAGTAACAAAAGCGGCCCAACCCCGTTCCTCTCACTTCTGCTCGAAAATAACCCGGTAGCCCTGTGCCTCCAGGTTGGAGATAACCCGCTTGCCGTGGTCAAAGCCGCCCACTTCGCAGGCGATGTGCAGAATTGTTTCGTTCAGGTGCAGTTCCGTGCTCATCCGGTCGTACTGCACCGAGATGATGTTGGCGCTGTTTTCCGCCATAATCCGGGCAAAATCCGACAGACTGCCGGGTTTATCCGTAAGAACCACGGAAAACTTCATCTGTCTGCCCCGGCTTACCAGGCCCTTTTCGATAATCTTGTGGATAAACCCCACGTCGATATTGCCCCCGGAAAGCACGCAGGCGATTTTCTTGTTTTTATAGGGCAGCGCGCCCGACAAAGCCAAGGCCAGGGATGCCGCGCCCGCGGGTTCCACAATCTGCTTGGAACGCTCAATCAGATGGATGATGGTGGAAGCGATGTCGTCGTCGGAAACGGTCATCATGGTGTCCACATACCGGCTGATGTAGCCGAAGGGGATTTCACCGGGGTTTTTCACCGCGATGCCGTCCGCAATGGTGAAAATGTTTTCCGCGTTGGTCAGTTTTTTTGCCTTAAAGGACTCCACCAGGGGATTGGCCCGCTCGGCCTGCACGCCGATGACCTGGATTTTGGGGTTTATCTGCTTGGCCGCAAAGGCGATTCCCGCCAGAAGCCCTCCCCCGCCGGCAGGCACGATAATCGCGTCCAGGCCGGGTTCGTCTTCCATAATTTCCAGGGCAATGGTGCCTTGACCCGCGATAATGTCCTCGTCGTCAAAGGGATGGATGAACACCCCCTGGCGTTCCCGGCAAATCTCTGCGGCCCGGCAATAGGCGTCGTCGTAGCAGTCGCCGTGAAGGATGACCTGGGCGCCGTAATTCTCTGTGGCGGTCACCTTGGCTATGGGGGTGCTCCGGGGCATCACGATCACCGACTCAATCCCCCGCTCAGAGGCGGCATAGGCCACGCCCTGGGCGTGATTGCCCGCGCTGGAAGCCACCACGGTTTTCAACTGCTGGGTCTCGGAGAGTTTGGCAATTTTGTTATAAGCCCCCCGGACTTTGAAAGAGCCGGTTTTTTGCAGGTTTTCGGATTTCAGGTAGACTTCGTTCCCGCTCAGGGTTGAAAAGGTCAGGGAGTATGGCATGGCAGTGTGGTGCACGGTGGCGCTCAAACGGCGCTGGGCCTGGTAGACGTCGGAGATTTTCATTGGGGGAGTATAGCATGTTGGGAAGGCTTGCGCAAGCGGGCGCAGCAACCGGTGACTCACACGGGGGCACGAGGAGAGGTTTTTATGAGTAAATGCACTGACTGGGTGTCCCCACGCACAGGGTACACCTCGACTTTTTTACGTTCCCATGCATACTAATCATATGATTTGGAAACAGCAAAACACTTCGCCGCCCTTTGGGGTAACGCCATACTTCGCGGCCCTGGTCGGCCCGGAAGCGGATGACCCCATCCGGCGGCAGTTTACCCCGGACCCGCGGGAGACCGTCCCGGACCCCCTTTGCCCTGACCGACCCTCTGGGGGAAAACAAGTACCGGATAACTCCCCGGCTTATTCATCAGT
>JAITMZ010000182.1 GCA_031290725.1 Spirochaetaceae bacterium | reverse complement strand
AGGAGGTTCATAATTATGAACAGAATCACATTATTTTTTGCCGCAATTATCGCGGCAATCGTGTTGGCCGGCTGCGCGTCTAAGGGCAAGAACATGGAGACCCTTGCCACCTATGCCATTCTGGATCACAAGGGGGCTGCTACGGGTACCAACCAGCTTCCCGAATGGGTGACCGTCTATCTGGACTCAGGGGGGATGGACACGGCAGTGGAAAAATTATCCCAGTTCAAGGGGATGTATTGCTTTATCGGCACGGCGGAGAGCACGAACAAGAAGTTCGCCCAAACCTGGGCGGCTAACGTGGACGGGCCTACGCTCATCGCCGCCACCATTTCGACCCGTGTGGAGAATATCATCAATTCCAACGAAAACGGCGAGGATGTCTCCGATGCTCAGAGGGATGAGGCGTCTATGAACCGGATCATCAATGCGGTGCGAAACACGGTGCAATCGGCGACTTTCAACGGGGCGCGGAACGTGGGTGACTGGTGGATTCAAATCCGCACCTACGATCCCGACGACCACAGCGTTGTGCGTGGCGAGGAATACCGGGCCTACGCCCTCTACACGATTGATAGCAAGTCCCTGGATCAGCAGATGATAGCGAAGCTGCAAAACATCATCGCCAATGACAAAGCCATGTCCGCTGACGAACGGGCAACCTACAATCGCCTGATCAACCGCATCCAGGAGCGGGGCTTGGGCGTTGAACCGCCGCCCGCTCCTGCGACAACGGTCACCACGACGGTGCCGGGGAGGCTAACGACCTCGGTCACTATACCGCAGTAGCGGATTGGGCGGTCTCCGGCAACGGAGGCCGCCTTTGTTGGTGCGGAGCGGAGTTGTTGATTGATATGCTTGAAATATCCCGGCTTTGAGTGGTAGTGTAATCCATTGAAAAATTTTTGCACGGGGTTCAAGTTTTTTTGTGAACAAAGCGGCTCTGTTTTTCTCGAAAAATAGAGCCCTGTGCCGCGAGTTTGCGGTACACACCCTCAAAAAACACAAAAACTGTGCAAAACCGCAACAAAACCGCAAAAAAGGCTTGACAAAACAGTTTTACCCCTATATAATAGGGGGGAGTAAAATTTTTTGTAAGGAGTACGATAGTGCCTTGTGGAAAAAAGCGTAAACGCCAGAAGATAGCTACGCATAAGCGCAAAAAAAAGCTTCGCAGAAACCGACACAAGAATAAGTAGTTTGTGAAACTTCAACTTGCTCACCGTACCATAGAGACTCCGCTTGCCGCATTTGTGATGGGAATTGTAAATGTGACCCCCGATTCGTTTTGGGAGGGTAGCAGGTTTTCTGCGGATAATGTCGCTGTTGCGGCGGTGCGCATGGCTGAAGACGGCGCGGATATCATTGACATCGGCGGTGAATCCACCCGTCCCGGCTCACGCTATGTGTCTGTGGATGAGGAAATCCTCCGGGTGATCCCGGCGGTGAAAAGGATTAGGGAAAAAAGCGGCGTACCCATTTCGGTGGACACCCGCAAAAAAGCGGTGATGGAGGCAGCGTGGAATGCCGGTGCCGATATTCTCAACGATGTTTCCGCCTTGGAAGATGACGCCGAAATGGCTGATTTTGTTTTCCGGAGGAAAATCCCCGTGATACTTATGCACAAACGTGGGACCCCTGCCGTGATGCAGCAAAATACTGCCTACAACGACGTTATCGCCCAGGTGGAGCGTTATCTGTGGAAGCGGATAGAATATGCCTTGGGATGCGGGATTGACCGGGAGAAGATCATCTTGGATCCGGGAATCGGGTTTGGCAAGGGGCCGGCGGAAAATGCCGTGCTGATCCGGGGGTGCGGCGCCTTGTGTGGCGGCGAATTTCCCGTGCTGCTGGCTCTGTCCCGCAAAACCTGCATCGCCGAGATGATCGGCGGTACGGAAAAATGCGGGGAGATAAGCCGTCCCGGGAATCGTCTGGCGGGAACCATCGCGGCGAACATCCTGGCGGTGCGGTGGAGCGCGGCGCGGGAGGGGATGATACTGCGGGTCCACGACGTGCGGGAAACCGTGGAGGCACTGAAGGTTTTGACCTATTTGGGGGGTATCCGTGGCGGGACTTGAACGATTACTCAGACTCTACGGCTATATCAGGCCGGTGTTCGACATTGGGCTGCTGGCCTTTTGTCTGTACCACGCCTATGGTCTGCTCCTCAAAACCAACGGTACCCAGATTATCCGCGCCCTGATCATCCTGATTTTGGCCTATGCGGTGGCCCTATTCCTGGATTTAACCACCGTGATGTGGCTTTTGAACTTGTTTGCTCCGGGGCTGCTCATCGGTTTTGCCATCGTGTTTCAACCGGAATTACGGAAGATATTCCTGCACATCGGACAAGGCCGCTGGTTTCCCTTTGGCCGGAGGTCGGCCGCCACCGACCCGAAGATTGAGGCGATACTCACCGCCGCAGAGCTGCTTTCGGCAAAACGCCGGGGAATGTTGGTGGTGTTTGTGCGGAATACGGATCTCACCCACGTTCTGGAGACCGGCACGCCCATCAATGCGGACCTGTCGTCGGACTTGCTGGAGACGATATTCGCTTTCGACACGGCGCTCCACGACGGCGCGGTGCTTATTAAAGGAAACAAATTGCTTGGAGCGGGGTGCAAATTGCCCAACTCGGAACAACACAACATCAAAAAATCCTTCGGCACCCGGCACCGGGCAGCTTTGGGCATCTCCGAGCAGACCGATGCGGCAGCATTGATCGTGTCCGAAGAAACCGGCGCCATCAGCCTGGCTTACGACTCCAAACTGTATTACGATCTGTCCATCGAACAGATATCCAAAACCCTGAAAGAAAAACTGGACAATTCGCCGGATTCGGCGGGTTTGGGGGATGACAAAGATATAACAGGAGGGTCGGGTGACCATGAACGGTATTAAAAACCTCCTTGCCGGTATCACCCGCAACTGGTATATCAAGGTGCCGTGCCTGGTTTTGGCCCTGGGGCTGCACTATTTTTATCAAATTAGCTCCCTGGACCAGCGGTCATTTTCGGTGCCCCTGACGGTGAAGGCCGGGGGACTCACTCTGCCCGCCGGTCCCGTGCCTTCTTCGGTGCGGGTGACGGTGCGGGGGAACCGGAACGACGTAGCGGGGATCAGCGAAAACGACCTGTCGGCGATTCTGGACATTTCTTATTATTCACAGGGAGGGGCGCAAAACGTGCCGGTCCTGGTTTCTCTGAGCGATGCCGCGGCCCAACTTGATCCCCTTGAAATGCGGGTGACCCCCGATGTGATTGGATTGAAGGTTGAACTGCGGAAAGTGCGGGCGGTACCCATAAAACCCATGCTGGAAGGGCTGGTGTCTCCGGGCCGCGAAGTCACCGGTGTGACCGTGATGCCCTCCACAGTGCAAGTCTCCGGGCCCGAGTCTGTGGTGGACCGGCTGGCGGCCGTGTGGACCCAGACCATCGACATAGACAGCCGGCAGGTGTCGTTCACCGGTCAGGTGGGGTTGGAGCTGCCCACCCCGCTGGTGCGATTCGTGGAGGTCAGCCGGGACACCAAGATCAGCGTCATCGTGATGATCGCCGAAAAAATCGTGACCCAGAGGATCACCCTGCCGGTGACCCCGGATAATTTGGCCGGGGACCTGCGTACCGTCGGAGAGCTGCCGACGGTGGAGGTGGAATTTTCGGGCAGTCAAAATATCGCTGAAACCATAAGTGCGGCAAATTCCCTGGGCACCGCCGCGGTGGTGGACTGTGCGGGTATTTCCGAAACCGGAATCTACGAACTGCCCGTGCAGGTCACCCTGCCGGCGGGGTTGTCGGTGACGGCGGTGAATCCCCCGTCCATCCCGGTGGAACTGGCCGCGGGGGAGGAAGAATGAACGCCGCCGAATCCGGAAGCTCAAATGTGAGCTATTACGCAAAAAAGCAAGTGACCTGCCCGGTCTGCGGGCAGTTGTTCAAGCGGGAAGAGATGCTTTCCGGGGGGGGGCGGATGATCGCCGGCAACCTGACCGACGAGCTGAGGCGCATTTACGAGCCATCGGTGAAACACGGCCCCGTGTATCCCCTGATGTACACCGTGGGGGCCTGCCCGTCCTGCCACGCCGCGTTTTTTTGGCGGGACTTTGGGGAGATCACCGAAGCGGAAGCCGGGGAAAAACTCAATGCCAACTCCCAGGACCGCCAGGAATCGGTGATGAACCTGTTCCCCTACTACGATTTGACCCGGACACGCACCCTGCTGGACGGTGCCGCCGCCCATTATCTGGCCCTGCTGTCCTACGAGAACCTTTCCCCGGCACATTCCTCCACGGCGAAACAGGCGATCCTGGCGCTGCGTCTGGCGTGGCTGACCGGGGACATCCACAAGCTTTGTCCGGGGCGGCACTACGATTATGTGCAGCAAGTTTTTTACCGGAAGGCGAATTATCTGTACAATCAGGCCCTGGAATACGAGAATTCCGGGGAGGAATCCATGGAGAATGTGGCTCACTTCGGCCCGGACATCGACAAAAACTACGGCTATACCGGAGTGTTGTACTTGTCGGGCCTGCTGGAATACAAATACGGCCAGCGGACAGACCTGGGTGCCCGGCTCCACAAACTGGACGCCCTGAAGCGTAATATCGCCAAGGTCTTCGGCCTGGGACGGACCTCAAAAAATAAACCCCTCCCACTTTTGGAACACGCCAGAGAACTGTACAACAACATGCGGGACGAACTGGCGGAGGGAAACAAGCTGGACTTCAACTTCAACCTCGATGATGACGACCCAGATTAGCCGCAACATCCTGCTTACCCTGTCCTATGACGGTACGAATTTCTCCGGCTGGCAGCGCCAGGGATCGATGCGGGAGAATGTGGACGGGCACTCCCCCCGCACCGTACAAGGGATAATAGAGACCGCACTGGAAAAACTGCACCGCCAGGCCACGGCAGTATACGGCG
>JAITMZ010000132.1 GCA_031290725.1 Spirochaetaceae bacterium | reverse complement strand
AATTGCTCGGAAAGCACGTAGTTGCCGATGACGATGCGCCGCCGCACCTCCGGCCCAAACCCCTGGCTCCGGGTGTGCACGTACAACTCGTCAAAACCTTCACCGGGGTCAATACGGCGGCCGTAGCGGATGCCGTCAAAGCGGCTCAGGTTGCTGGCGGCCTCGCTCAGGGCGATCACGTAATACGCGGCGACGGCAGCGTCCAGCACGGGCAGATCCACGGTCTCCACCGACGCGCCCTGTGCGGAAAACCAGTCGGCCATCCGGTTGAACACCCCGAGCACTTCCCCGGAAAGCCCCTGGGATTCCATAAACTGCCGGGGCACGGCGATCTTCAGGCGGGCTATGGAGCCGCCCTCCGGCACCTTCAACGCGGCCAGGGTGTTTGCTTGGGGCAACTCCTCGCTGGTTCCGTCCCTGGCATCAAGGCCGGCCATCAGTGCCAGGGGCAGTGCGATGTCCGCCGGGGTATGGGCCAGAATGCCCACCTGGTCCAGCGAACTGCCATAGGCCACCACACCCCAGCGGCTCAGGGTGCCGTAGGTGGGTTTGAGGCCGTAGATGCCGCAATAACTCGCGGGGAGCCGCACCGACCCGCCGGTGTCGGTACCCAAGCCGAAGGACGCCCAGCCTGCCGCCACCGCCGCCGCAGGCCCGCCGGAGCTGCCCCCGGACACATAGTTACGGTTCACCGGATTCCGGGTCGGCCCGTAGACCGAGTATTCGGTGGATGAACCCATGGCGAATTCGTCCATGTTGCATCGGCCCAGGGGTATGGCGCCGGCGGCTTCCAGGCGGGCGATCACCGTGGCGTCGTAGGGTGCGCGGTAGCCCTCCAGGATACGGCTGGCGCAGGTGAGGCGCTTCCCCGCCACAGAGATATTGTCCTTCACGGCAAAGGGGATGCCCAGCAACGGCTTTTCGGTCAAGAGCGCCTCCGTGGTACCCGCTTTTTGCGCCGCCCGTCGTGCCGCATCCGCTGCCTGGGCTTTGGCAAGGGCATCGTCATAAGCCTCCAGGAGGGCGTTCAGGGGGATGGGAGCCTGTTTATCCGCATCAAAGGCCGCCAGTGCCCGAGAGACGAGTTGTTCGCTGGTGAGACTCCCGTCCATGAGGCTCTCCGCCAATGCGGCGATGTCCGGCGTATCGATTGTTCGTTCCATATCCATTAAACCCCTTCGCCCAGCACCTTGGGAACCCGGAAATAGCCGTCCAAAAATTCGCCGGTCATCCGTTTCAGCCCTCCGGGGTTCAGGGACGGGACGATTCCATCTCCCCGCAGTTCCTCGGTTTGCACCGTGGGGTATGCGTCGTAGGGATTCTCGCTGTCGTCATAGGCCGCCAGGATGTCGAAATATCCGACGATCTGGTTGGCTTGTTCCCGCAGGGTCTCCAGATTGGCGCTCTCCGGTGACAGCCGGGACAGGTAGAGCAGGGCGTCCAATGTGCGTTCGTCGATAGTCAGCTTGGCTTCCATGGAGATAAATATATCACAAAAGAGGGTTTCTGTCAAGTGGGCGCGCCTGGGATTCCGCGCCTACTATAAGCGCTGTTGAGCCTTCGACAGGATCAGGCACCGCTCCCGGATGCTGAACCGGCAACGGAGTTTCCCGCGCCGCCTGTCGAAGCGGCCTTTGCGTCTTTTGCCTGATGGAGGCGCAGCATAACAAACCGTGCTATGGGCTGGGCGAACAAAGCCTCCACCGCAAATGAAATGGCGAAGTTGCGCGGCCATTTGTGGAAAAACAATCGGACCGGCTCAATGCTGACGCGCCTTGAGCCAATCCAGGTGCCGATGACGGTTAAGAATATGGACATCAAAAAGACCGTGCAGAGGATGTTGACGACGATATGCGCGTTAAAGCTGTCGCCTTTGGCAATAATTTTTCCGGTCAGCCATTCGGCAGGCTTAAGGGTGAGCAAAACCAGCGCAATCACACTAATCCAAATGAAAGGGATAACCAGCAATACGTCCGCCCATACGGACAGGGAAAACCCGAACTCAAAGCAGGTAATAAGCGGCGCGATGATGTTCACGGATAAAATCGAAATAACCGCTATAAACAGCGGAAATTCTTTGGCGCTGCGCGGCAGTTTCATGTGAAAATCCATAGTTCAATATCCTTTTCTTTCTTCAAAAATCACCGCCCGCGCAAAGTGCAACGCAGTTCCCCGCGCAAAAAACGGGCGGGCGCAACTGGCCTTACGTGGTTTCCACCGCTCGTTGTGCTGCCAGTGTAGCAAATTCAAAAAAAAATGTCAAGCGTACTTTTCCCACTCCCCAAACCACCGCTTGAATGTGAGGTCATCCCCGCCAAGTGGACTGCCGCGAGCCGTATTTCTTCTTTTACGGAACAGACGTTTTGTCTGGGCTGATAAAAACCCGCCGCCAAACTTTGTCAGGCACGACAGCTTGCGGGGGATCAGAAATCTCCCAAAGTCTCCGCCGGCTCTCCGTGTCTACCGCGCAGAACCGCAGCGAAGCCCACGTAAGCTCGCCGCTCCTTTGCCCTCCCGCTCTGCCGAAAACTTGCAAAGGGAACTGCTGATTAGCCCAAGTTAATCTGTAGGTCCCTCGGCCAGGCGGATTCTCGCAGCTGCGGCGTGGGCCGCCAGACCCTCGGCGCCGGCGATTTTTTCCGCTGCTTTCAGGGAACGTACGGTGCCGTCAGCCTTCTCCGCCCGCAGGGTAGTGACGGTCTTGAAGAAACTCCGCACCGAAAGCCCGCCGGTCCAATGGGCCGCCCCGGAAGTGGGCAGGGTGTGGTTTATTCCCGCCGAATAGTCCCCCAGCACTTCTCCGGAGGTATGCCCCACAAACAGGGAGCCGTAGTTCCGCAGGTTCGCCGCGAAGTAATCCCGCTCCTCCCCCGGATCCATGGCCAGTTCCAAGTGTTCAGGCGCCTTCCGGTTGGCGATGGCGATGGCGTCCCGAAGACTTTCGGCGATGATGATCACGGCATTCCTGGCCAGGCTCACCAGGGCGGTCTCTGAGGTGGCAATTCCCTCTGTTTGACTCCGCAGCTCCAGCCCTACGGCCCGGGCGAATTGCTCCGAGTTGGTCACCAGGGCAACCTGGGCGTCGATGTCGTGCTCGGCCTGGGCCAGCATATCCGCTGCAACCCACGCGGGATTGGCAGAATCGTCGGCGATGACGAACAGTTCCGTGGGTCCCGCCACCATATCGATCCCCGCGTAGCCCGAAATTTGGCGCTTGGCCTCGGCGATAAACTTGTTTCCCGGCCCCACAATGATGCTGCACGGCCGGATGGTCCTGGTGCCGAATGCCATAGCGGCGATTGCCTGGGCACCCCCGCAGGCGAAAACCTCCAGGGCGCATTCCGGGGCGGCCTGCTGACACAGGGCCGTAGTGGCCATGATCCTTTCGTCGGTCCAGGGGCGGAAGGTGATTTTCCCCTGTCCGGCACTCCGAATGGGCGGAGGAATCCCTTCGGCGGCATCGTCGGGATGGCGCTTGGGAG
>JAITMZ010000119.1 GCA_031290725.1 Spirochaetaceae bacterium | reverse complement strand
CGAGTACATTGCCAACGAGCTTGAGTTTATCATGGTAGGCCAGGGCTTCGTTCTCATTGACCGGAGTCAGTTGGACCAGTTGCGCCGGGAACAAAACTTCCAGATGAGCGGCGAAGTGGACGACGACACCGCGGTGTCAATCGGTAAAGTCGTCGGGGCCAATGCCATCATCACCGGCAGCGTAACCGGCACCGGCGACCTGCGGCGCTTGCGCCTCCGCGCAATACACACCCAGACCGCCCAGGTTCTGGCGGTGGCCTCGGAGAAGTATTGAGCTATGGTGCCTGGCACCGCCGGCCGCTGATCATGTCGAAGCGGCGGTGTGGAAGAAACTGCCCGTATGGGCGGCTAATAAATCGTCGGGCGATGACGTGAAGCGCGAGAAGGAGTTTTTATGAAAAAGAGTATTGTATTGTTTCTGTTATTGGTCTGCGCCTCTGCGGCGCTCTTTGCCGGCGGGAGCACGGACACGACGAAAAAACCCGCCCCGGCGGTACAACGGTCGGCACCATCCGCTCCTGCCGCGGTACAACGACCAGCACCATCCGCTCCTGTTGCGATACAACAGCCGACACTGCAGCCCAAGCCGGTCAATTCCTACCTTGCCGGCGATGGCGAGGAAGACATGAGTCTTGCGGCTATTCAAAATGCAAGGACGGTTTCAAATCTAAAAACTGAAGGGACTCCGGTTGATGTATCGCCATATCTATTGAATAGTCTGAGCACCGTTACCCGCCTTCCTTCAAATCCATACGTTTCCAATCTGAACAATCAGCCGCCTATAAATACCTATCACTCAAACACAGGAGCGCTTGCGGGAAACGCAGCGAGTTCAGGATTACAAACGGCGTCAAACATTGCGGGAAAAGCTAGTGTTGCAACAGGTGCGGCGGCGCTCGGAGTTGCGGTGGTATCCTCCGTGGCTGATAAGGTTGACAAGTATCAATACTATGAATTTGATGTATTGGTGACTTTCAAAGATGCAAAAAAAATGGAACATTCATTTGAAAGGACATATGCGGTATGCGCGCGGGGAAAGGGCAAAGCAAAAAACTCAATCGAAGATCACCACGCACTACGTGATGCGGCGGAATACTTGGGACTAGATGACTCCGACAAAAAACAAATGAAAACGATAACCAAGTTCGACGTCAAATATCTTTCAGACACCCGGGAGAGTGAAACAAAATATGCGGATGGATATAGTCCGGTATTTCGTTCAGAAATAGAACGCTGTACCTACCAATTCGATGTTCAAGTTCGATTTGAAAAAGAAAAGGCAAGTAAAAAAAACCCTGCGGTATATGAGACCTTTGATAAAATATACGAATCGCCTCTGAGAACATTGGGAGCCGCAGCAATAGATGTGCAGAATAGTATTTGGGAGGACGCACAAAAAAAAGGTTATAAGAAAACACCGCTTCCCGTGGTTAATTTCGTGCAGACTATAAAAGTTCTGCCACAGCAGAAAGGTCAAAATAATCAGACCGCGCAGACTGCAAATATCCAATCGACAAATGCAAATGGTAGTTTACAATACTTTGTATCAATTGAAAGTAAGCCATCCGGACCATTTTCATTGGCGAAACTTAAAGAAATGGCGCAAACCGGGCAATTAGGGACGGATAGTCTGGTATGGAAAGAAGGCATGCCGCAATGGGTAGAAGCAGGGGGTGTAGCGGAACTGAATTCGGTATTTACCGCAGGGGCTCCGCCTTTACCTCCCCGTTGAAGCAACGCTCGCCTGCATCCATGCGGGCTGGGAAGCGGTCGTCCGTATGGGCGGTTACTATATGCAACGAGTTTGCTTGCAAACTCGTTCGCACCTATCGGTGCGACAAGTACGCTGGCGGGACACATTCACTGCGGAAGGGGCGCCGCCGCCCCGCCCGCCTTCCCAAGCCGCCGTTCAGCGCTTACAGTGGGCGCGGAATCCCAGGCGCCCCTTGCGTTGAACAAAAAAATAGTGTATACTCCCGGATGTGAAAACCAATAGTATTCGGGAGTATAGAAACCTTCTTCCCTACTTTAAACCCTATGGTGCCAGATATGCCTGGGGCTTTTTTTTCCTGCTCCTGGTGGACGCCGCCCAAATCCTGGTGCCCCAGTGCATCAAGCGGGCGGTGGACATGATCGCCCAGGCATCCCGTCCCGGAGCGGCGGCTTTCAGCGCCCGGCCGGTCTACGGTTTGGCCCTCCAGGCACTAGCCCTGGGGGTGGTCATATCGGGGGGGCGCTTTTTGTGGCGCTATTTCATTCACGGGTCATCCCGGCGCATTGAGGCGGAAATGCGGGAACGAATGTTTTCCCACCTGACCAGCCTGTCCTACGATTATTACCAGCGAAGCAAGGTAGGCGACCTCATGGCACGGACTACCAATGACCTGGGGGCCGTGCGAAACGCCATCGGCATGGGGCTGGTGGCCCTGATCGACGGCACCATGATGGCCGCGGCGATACTGGCGGTGATGTTCGTGGAAAATCCCGGCACGGCGTTCCGGGCGGTGCTTCCCCTGCCGGTGATCACCGTCACCCTGGTATTTTTCGGCCGCACCCTGGGCAAACTTTTTGGCAGGGTGCAGGAAATCTACTCCAACATGAGCGACACGGTGCAGGAGACCTTTGCGGGTATCAGGGTGGTGAAGTCCTTTGTAAAGGAATGGTGGTTCGCCAAAAAATTCGCCGACACCAACGAGGATTATCGAAAAGCGAACATGGAATTGATCAAGGTTTTCGGGGCGTTTTTTCCCTTTGTGCTCCTGCTGTCTGGAATAACCACCCTGATCGTGCTCTGGGTGGGGGGCGGCAAAGTTATCTCCGGGGAGATGACCCCGGGGGATCTGGCGGCTTTTTTCAGCTACCTGAACATGCTGGTGTGGCCCGTGCTGGGTGCCGGGTTTGCCGTAAATGCCCTGCAGCGGGGCGCGGCCAGCCTGGCGCGAATCACCCAGGTGCTCACCTGCCAGCCCTCCATTCAGAACCCCGCCGACCCCGAATCCCCCGACCCGACGCACGACCCGGCAATAGAAGTGCGGCATCTCAGCTTTCGATACCCGGCCGATGACCCACCCGGCACCCCGGTTTTGCACGACGTCACCATGTCGATTCCCCGCGGCGCGGTCTTCGGCATCTTCGGGAAGACCGGGTCGGGCAAAACTACCCTGCTCAAAACCTTTATGCGGATGATTGATCCTCCGGATGGCACCGTTTTGGTGGGCAGCGTGGATGTGCGCCGGGCTGATCTGGCAAAGCTAAGGGGCCAATTTGGGGTGGTACCCCAGGACAGCTACCTTTTTTCCGATTCAATCAGGAACAATATCGCATACGCCGCCCCCAACGCATCGGACAAGGAATCCCCGGAGACGCTTCTCCGACAGGCCGTGGAGACCGCATCCCTGGACACCGACATCGCTCAGATGGGGGCGCAATGGGATACAGTGGTGGGTGAACGGGGTCTCACCCTGTCCGGTGGCCAAAAACAGCGGGTCTCCATCGCGCGGGCACTGCTTGGCGGACCGGAAATTCTGGTGCTGGACGACTCCCTGTCCGCGGTGGACATGGAAACCGAGCGGCGCATCCTGACAAGGCTTCTGGAATTACGCCGGGGCCGCACCACAATTATCGTGTCCCACCGGGTGGAAACCATGCGCCGGGCAGACTTGGTGGCGGTGCTGGAAGCCGGCCGCCTGGCAGAATACGGCCCTCCGGAGGAACTGCTGGCACAGGAGGGCTTCCTGGCGGCGGCGGCAAAATTGCAGGACGGCACCCCCAGCCGAGCCTCCGGTGAGCAGGAGTAGGACGTGTTCTTGTACGGCATCGGCAATGCCATGGTGGATTACTGGTGTGACATCCGGACGCCTCTCCCTCAACCCCTCACCCCGCTCTCCGCAGTCCACCTAGCCCCCCCGGA
>JAITMZ010000015.1 GCA_031290725.1 Spirochaetaceae bacterium | reverse complement strand
TCAAAAGGGCCTTTAGTAAAATTTTGTATAATTATTGACAAAAACACAGAAATAATTATATTGGGGCATCATATTATTGGCGATGGTATTGGCTATTTGAATTTGGTTAAAGATGTATTGCGGGCATTGGATAACAACATCGACACCACTCCCCAGATACCGCCCTTTGAACCCACGGACCGGTATTTCAAGGAAACCGTCTTATTGGACGCCCCAACAAAGGCCTACTCAACGGCCCTGAATGGGGAATGGAGGGCAAATCGTGTTCGTTTTTCTGAAGAAGCGTATGCTGCTTTTTTTGAAGAATATCGCAAAAAATATGCCCCCGCTCTTTTTATGGCCTCACTGGAAGGGCACGACGTAACGAAATTACGGGAGAAAAGCAAGTCAAACAACTTGACGGTCAATGAAATGATCGCCGCGGCATTCTCATGCGCACTCATGGAAAAACGGGGCAAAAAGGAGCTTCACCTCGGGGTTGCGGCAAATATCCGCCGCGAACTGGTATCGGAACCGAATAATTGCATGGGAAATTATGTGACCGGCATATCCGCAGCGATACAGTCCGACCCGGCGCATAGTTTTATCGCAAACGCAATGGCTATTGCGGCACGAGCACGGGAGCAGTTGGGCAACGTAAAAAACCGGCATTTAGTTGTGCATTTTCTCAATGAATTTGACAAGGATTTAATAGAATCAACAATGTTTGCGGCGTATAGTAATTTTGAGCACCCCGCAGCAAAGAAACTAGCCGAATTGCTTGGAGAACAGGCGGAAAACAAAGGCTTGGGTCTTTCAAATTTGGGTCGGCATGATTTTAGTAACTATGAAAACATCACGGTTATGGACATCCAATTTATCGGCCCCGCATTCCCCGCAAACCTATTGACGGTGGGTGTGATTACGGTGCATGACAAACTGAATGTGTGCCTTCGGTATAACGAAGGAGAAATGGACACCGGTGCGATAAAGGAAATATGGGGAAAAGCTATTGGATTATTAACGTAAATTATCAAAAAAACTTGACGGCACCGGTTTATTTTAGTATATTTATGGTACATCAATTTTATTTGATACCCAATTTTATGTATAGGAGAAACTAAAAATGTTTATCAGTCAAGTGACCTATGAGAGCGCTAAAACAAACGAAGCAACCCTCAAAGGGATTATGAAAAAAAAGGCGGCAGGAGCGGCGAACGTTGCGGGCTTGTTGTCATTCGAGTGCTGGGTCAGCGAAACGCCGGAAAAAATCGGCTATACCCACGTGGTAAAGTGGGAAAGCCAGGAACACTTTAAGGCCTGGATGCGTGATATTCACAGCAAAGAACATGGTGCAAAAGATGAGCAGGACAGCTCTCCCATCACCAAAACGGCTTGCCATTATGAAGTAGTGGACATACAGTCACTGTAACATTAACCATGCCCCCTTCACCCCAGGTGCCGCAAAATGCGGAGTCACGAGGGGTGGAGGGGTACTGCGCGGCATTTACTTTTCACCACTCAAAAATTGCCAAAGTTTAAGAGTTTTTTACCGCGAAGTCAAAAAAGTCAAAGAAGTTTGCGTCTAAAATCTCCTTTTCTTTCCTCCTTAATTCGACTTCTTCGACTTGGCGGTTAAATTCCTTTTATTCTTTGTAAATGAGAATTGCTGAAGCAATATATCCGCGCTTCTTCCCACCCAGCGACCTGTGGAGGCGCTTACCAAGTTGCACCTACCGGTGCGGCTTGACATGCCCTGGCTTTTGGGGTAGGATACAAACTAGGAGATGCTTTATGATCGACACGCGAAGTGATACGGTAACGCAGCCCACCCAGGCAATGCGCAACGCCATGGCCCAGGCCGTGGTTGGGGACGATGTTTATGGCGAAGATCCCACGGTGAACGAGCTGGAACGGCTGGGGGCGGAAATGCTGGGCAAAGAGGCGGCTCTCTTTGTGCCGTCGGGGACATTCGGAAACCAACTGGCCCTGTTCACCTGGTGCCCCCGGGGAACCGAGGTGGTGCTGGGGGAGAGCAGCCACGTCATCGGCCACGAAGCGGGGGGTGCGGCGATGATCGCCGGGGTGCAGACCCGCACCATAGAAGCCCCGGGGAACATCCTCAGCGCCGAGATGATTCGTCCGCGCCTTCGCCGGGCGGAACTGCACGAGCCTGCCACCAGCCTGATACACCTGGAGAACGCCACCACCGCAGGCCGCGCCGTGCCGCTCGCCGTGATGGACGGGGTGCGCGCCCTGGCGGATGAGTGGCACGTTCCCATCCACCTGGACGGCGCCCGTATTTTCAACGCCGCAGTCGCCCTGGGCTGTCAGGCCAGCGATATTGCCCGGCGAGCGGACTCGGTGATGTGCTGCCTGTCCAAGGGCCTCTGCGCGCCGGTGGGTTCCCTCCTCGCGGGCCCCAGGGATTTCATCGACCGGGCCCGGATGAAGCGGAAGGTGATGGGCGGCGGGATGCGCCAGGCGGGAATCCTGGCGGCGGCGGGTATCATCGCCTTGACGGAAATGACAAAACTCATCCCTGAGGATCATCGCCGGGCAAAGAACATGGCCAGGGGGCTGGCGAAGATCCCGGCGCTGGTGATTAACCCCGGTGACGTCCATATCAACATGGTGATGTTCACCTATCCACCGGCGCAGGACCCGGTGAAAGCGGCGTCCATCAAGGAGCAATTTGCTGCCGCGGGGATCAAGATTCTCAACCGGAAGAACGGCGGTTTCCGCTTCGCCCTGCACCACGACATTGACGACGGGGCGGTGGAGAAAGTCCTGGCGGCGTCCCGGGCTATCTTCGTGTGAGCATGTCTACAAACCGGCGGATGGCCGCTGGGGCGGGGCGGGGGCACGATGGCGCGCGCCGTCTGAGGCAGGGCCTGGTGCTGCTCCACGAGGATGCGGACGTTCTGGTGGTGGACAAGAGCGCGGGCCTGTTGTCCATCGCCACGGGCACCGAGCAGGAGCGGACCGTCTACTGGATTTTGGCGGAGTATTTGCGCACCAGGGGGGAGAAGCGCCGTCCCGCAATGGTGCATCGCCTTGACCGGGACACGTCAGGCCTCATGGTTTTGGCCAAGTCCGAAGAGATGAAGAAGCGTTTCATGGAGCACTGGGGCGAGCTGGTCATTGAGCGGCGCTACCTTGCCCTGGCGGAGGGCCGCCTTGCCCAGGAGGGCGACGTGGGGGTCATCAACCTGCCCCTGGGGGAGGACGCGGGGGGCAGGGTAGTGGCGGCTCCCGGGGGAATCCCTGCGGTGACCCACTGGGAGGTGCTGCGCTGCTCCGGCACGCACACCCTGCTCGCCCTGCACCTGGATACGGGCCGCCGCAATCAAATCCGCGCCCATCTGGCCGCCCTGGGGCACCCGGTCTCTGGGGACGCCAAATACCACGCCCGAAGCGACCCGCTGAAACGCCTCGCCCTCCACGCGGAAACCCTGGCGTTTTATCATCCCCGTACAAGCCGGCCCCTGCGCTTCACCTCGCCGGTTGATTGGCATGTGTAGACAGGGGGCGCCTTCGGGAAGCTCTTTTACAACCAAAATCTCCTCTGTTTAAGGACTATGGACGCGCTGATTAACTCAAAATCAGCAATAAATTTTACCGCGAAGATACTATGATTTTAGTTATCGGGGCAAGTGGTATTCTGGTCTGACGGGGCCAGAGGGCGCGGCAACGCGAGCGTTGCCCTGGCAGGTTGATTTTCGATGTAAGGAAACGAAGGGAAACTTGGCGCAAAAAAGTCGAAGAAGACAAGTCATGGAAATTCAAGAAATGACTAACCTTGACGCTTAAACTTTTTTGACTTTGCGGTGGAAGTTCCGACGTTTTTCCCCCGCGTCCCTAGCGTTTCGCCATAAAATTCGCACTAATTTTACTCCCCACCGCTTGAATGACCTCCACCAGCACCAAAATGACCACCACTGCGGCGATCATGATGTCCGTGCGGAACCGCTGGTAGC
>JAITMZ010000013.1 GCA_031290725.1 Spirochaetaceae bacterium | reverse complement strand
ACAGGCCCAGGCCAAAGACCAGCACGGCGAACACCAACTGGAGCGCGTTCTCCGGGGCGGTAATGGTGGAACCCAACTGGGCGATCTTGATGATCAGCGCCACAAAGGTAACCGCGGTCATAAAAATCGAAGGCACCACGCAGACCAGGAAGACCCGCTTGGTCTTCTTGAGGAACACCGCGCAGGCCCTGAGGGAGAGCACCGCCAGCAACTGGTTGGAGGAGCCGAACAGGGGCCAAATCGCCAGGTATCCGGCCTTGGCCAGGAAGTAGGCAACCGCTAAAGTGATGACAGTGGCCACGTATTTGTCGCTCAGGATTTTGCTGATGCCGCTGGGTGTCTTGGAATCGTCCTGGAACATCTCCTGGAAGGCGATGCGCCCGATGCGGGCCACGGAGTCCAGGGAGGTGAGGGCAAAGGCCGACACCGACAGATTAATCAGGGTGAACACCACGTTGTGGGGCAGCCCCAGTTTGGTGAGGAAGTTGGCCACGCCGCCGGCGAAAACCTGGGGCGGGGTCACAAAACCCTGGGCAGCCGCTTCACCCTTGGCAAAGGAAGCCACCGCGATCAGGGCGATCACCCCCAGCAGGGTCTCCAGCAGCATGGCGCCGTAGGAGATGGGCAGCATGTCGTTCTCGTTCTTGATCTGTTTGGAGGCTGTGCCCGAAGAAACCAGGGAGTGAAACCCGGAGATGGCGCCGCAGGCGATGGTCACGAACAGGAAGGGGAACAGGGAGTTCAATTTCAGCAAGCCGCCGCCTGCGCCCGTGTTAAAAGTGGTTATCGCAGCCAGGTTGATGCTGGGGTTGGACACGAACACGCCCACCACCGCCGCCACGATCATGGCCACCAGCAGGTAGCTGTTGAGGTAGTCCCGGGGCTGCAAAAGCGCCCACACCGGCACGATGGAAGCGACAAGGATATAGGCGAACACGATGAGGTGCCAGGTTCCGAGGCGCACAAACACCGGGCTGTTCAACCCGATGACGATGGCGATCACCAGAAACGCTACGGCGATGATGGTGTTTACCCACTTGTTAAACTTGCCCTTGTTCAGGATAAAGCCCAGGAGAACCGCTTCGATGATAAAAATCATGGAAGTGGTGGCCACGGAGCCGTTGTAGGTAATGGTGGCGCCGTCCTTGGCAAAGCCGTTAAAGGTGCCGGCCACCACGTCCGCGAAAGCGGCTACTACCAGGATACAGAAGAGCCAACAGAAAACCGTAAACAGTTTTTTGCCGGTCTTGCCGATGTACTGCTCGATCACGTAGCCGATGGAACGGCCCTTGTTGCGCACCGACGCGTACATGGACGCGAAGTCCTGCACCGCGCCAAAGAAAACGCCGCCGATGAGCAGCCAGATGAACACCGGCACCCAGCCGAACACCGCCGCCTGGATTGGCCCGTTGATGGGGCCCGCGCCGGCGATGGACGCGAACTGATGGCCGAACACGACCCCCCGGTCAGCCGGCACATAGTCGATGCCGTCCTGAAACTCATAGGCCGGCGTCTTTGCCTGGGGGTTTATCCCCCACTTCTTGGCGAGATACTTGCCGTAGAGCAAATAGCCGCCCCCGAGTACGATGATGGCGATGGCCATTACCAAAATACCATTCATAAAAACTCCTTTGTTTTTGTTAAAAAACTCTTTTTTTTAGTATAACGAGAAAAAAAAATTTGTCAAGTAGTTTTTTATCAGTAGTTGGTATATGAGCTTCCTTTGTCCTATGGTTAGATTTAACGTGAGGGAATGTGCCCCCTTGCCGAATTCCAGAAAAAATGCTATACTCTAACCGCGTATATGAACAGTTTATTATCCGCTGCCCCGCTGAAACGGCTTGACCAGTGGCGGCAGCTCACCGACTTGACCCGCCTTGCTGCGGGTCACGGTTCGGCATACCCTGTTGACTTGGAAGGCTTTCTCGGAAGCTCGCCGGCATTTTTCGCGGCGGCATTGGCACGGGAGCTGGAGGGCGCGCCGCTGGTCCTGGTGGTGCCCGGCGATATGGCGGCACAGGACATGGAGCGGGACCTGGGGACGCTCATCCCGGATGCGGTAATCCGCACCCTGCCTTGGTGGGGAACCGTGCCCTACCGACCGGTCCCACGGGGCAGCAAGGTCTTCGGCGAGCGGTCGGCATTTTTGGCACACTTGGCGGCATTCGGGGAACCTCACACGGAGGCACGGAGACACGGAGAAGAGGGGGAAAGACCTCACGCAAAGACGCAAAGACGCAAAGAAAGAACTAATTATTTCTCCCCCCACGCTTCTGCGCCTCTGGGTGAGGAAAAATCCCCCCTTCGGGCCTCCGCGCCTCCATGTGAGGATAATCCCCATCCGACGTTCTTTATCATCACCCAGCGGGCGCTCCAGACGCCGGTGCCGCCGCCGGAGTACCTGCGTTCCCTGCTGGTGCGCCTGAAAACCGGCGATTCCTTTGATCCCCCCAAGCTGGCCGCCCAATTGGCGAATCTGGGGTATATCCGGGTGCCGCGGGTATCCGTGGCCGGAGAGTTCGCCCTGCGGGGAGAGGTGCTGGATATTTTTGTGGCGGGGGGGGAAAAAGCATTCCGGGTGAGCTTCGACTTTGACGCCATCGGCAAGATCCGGGTGTTCGACCCCATAAGCCAAAGTACCGTGTCGCCGGCGGAGGAATTCACCGTGTATCCCATGAAGGAAGTAATATCGGGAGAAGAGGGCGACGGCGAGGAATGGCTCTACCCTACCCTCTTCCCGGAACGGCACACCGTGCTGGATTACCTGGAGAGGGAGACCCCGGTTCTCTTTCTGGATTACGACCGCATGGTCAACGCCCAGGCCAATATCCTTGCGGAATACGAAGGGTTATATAAAAGAGAAAACCTTCTCCACAGGATTCCCAAGCCGGAGGACATTCTGCTGCCCCTGAGCGAATCCGAGTCCCAATGCAAACGGGGGATACGCTTCCGGGGGTTGGCGGGGAATGTGGATGATGGCAGGCGTTTCGCGGTGGAACTGGATGCGCCCCGGAGTTTCTTTGGCAACATCAATTTTCTGAAGGAAACCATCACGGAGGCGCAGTCGGACGGCTGGGAGATTTTGGTGTTCGCCGAGAGTGAAAACCAGGCATCCCGGATTGGCGAGGTGCTGAAGGACTGCCCGCCGACCATAGTCCCCCATCCCCTCAGTGCGGGATTCGGTGTGCCGGCGGTAAAACTGCTTATCATTCAGGAAAACGAGATATTCGGCAGAAAAAAGCGCATCCCCAAGACCCTGGGGCGGGTCAAGAGCGCGGTGATCGACACTTTTGTGGAGCTGAATCCCGGGGACTATGTGGTGCATGTGAACTACGGCATCGGGCGCTTTTTGGGCATCGAGCGGGTGAAGGCCCTGGGGCACGAGCGGGACTACATCAAACTGGAATATGCGGACGACGAGACGGTGTTCATCCCCATCGAGCAGGTGAATCTGGTGCAGCGCTACATCGGCAACGAGGGGGACGCGCCCCGCCTGGACACGCTGGGGTCAAAGAGTTGGGAGAACCGCAAGAACCGCGTCAAAAAGGCGGTGGAGGATATGGCCAAACGCCTCATCGACCTGTATTCCCGGCGGAAGGCGTCCCGGGGGTTCCCGTTTCAGAAGGACACCGAGTGGCAGGCCGCCTTTGAAGCCCAGTTCCCGTGGGACGAAACCGCGGATCAGCTTTCCATCACCACGGAGGTGAAGGCGGACATGGAAAAGCCCGTCCCCATGGACCGGCTCATCTGCGGGGACGTGGGCTACGGCAAGACGGAAATCGCCCTGCGCGCTGCTTTCAAGGCGGTGATGAACGGCAAGCAGGCGGCTTTCCTGGCGCCCACCACCCTTCTGGCGGAACAGCACTACGAGACTTGTCTGGAACGCTTTGCCGGGTTTCCCGTGGAGATTGCCCAGCTTTCCCGCATGGTGAGCCGGAAGGAACAGTTGAAAACCCTGGAACAGCTCGCCTCGGGAAGGGTGGACATCATCGTGGGCACCCACCGGATTATCCAAAAAGACGTACGCTTCAAGGATTTGGGGCTGCTGGTGGTGGACGAGGAACAACGTTTCGGGGTGAAGGACAAGGAGCGTCTCAAGGAATTGAAAGCAAACATCGACTGTCTGGCCATGAGCGCCACGCCGATTCCCCGCACCCTGCACATGAGCCTGCTGAAAATCCGGGATATGAGCCTGCTCATCACGCCTCCGGCCAACAGGCAGGCCATCGAGACGGTGATCGCCCCCTACCGGGACGAACAGGTGGCCCGGGTAATTCGCGCCGAGGCGGAGCGGGGGGGGCAGGTGTTTTTCCTGCACAATAAGGTGGAAACCCTGGAGGAGACCCGCATCAAGCTGGAACGTCTTCTGCCGGAGATTCTCATCGGCACGGCGCATGGGAAGATGGGCAGCGAGGAACTGGACGACGTGTTCCGCCGCTTCAAAATGGGGGGCTTCCACGTTTTGTGCGCCACCACGATTATCGAGAACGGCATCGACATTCCCAACGTGAACACCATCATCATCGACCGGGCGGATATGTTCGGGGTGTCCCAACTGTACCAGCTCCGGGGGCGGGTGGGGCGGAGCGACCGCAAGGCCTACGCCTACCTGCTGTATCCGGAAAACAGCGCCCTCTCTGATATCGCCATGAAGCGTCTCCAGGTAATCAGCGATTTCACCGAGCTGGGCAGCGGCT
>JAITMZ010000193.1 GCA_031290725.1 Spirochaetaceae bacterium | reverse complement strand
ATGTGTTCATCCCTGCGGACGCCACCCTTCCCCAGACTCAAAATTTGCTCCGCCGTGCCATGAGGGACGGACTCGCCCCCTGGCAAATTCTGGACGACCCGGGATCTCCCGGCGACTACGCCCTGATCGTGACGGACACCTTTGCCCTGGAACAGGACCAGGCCGTGTCTCTTTCCGCCCTGGCACCCCTGGCGGCGCTGGACGAAGGGTCGTCTCATACGGACTTCTGCGATTATCTCCTGGACATTATTCCCGCCAACGCCGTCCGTCCCGCCAACGCGGTGCGTCCGGATTTTATTCCCCTGCCGAAGCATCGCCGCGAACCGGTCACGCCGGGGACCGTGAAAACTTTGCTGGTGTGCTTCGGCGGTGAAGATCCTGCGGGCCTCACGGAGCGCGCCGCCAAAGCCGCGGCAGGGTGCGGAAAGAAGGTCACCGCGATTATGGAGCGAAAAACCGGCTCCCGCCCCGGAGAAAACATCACCTGGATTTCGCCGCTCCCCAATCTGCGGGAGGAACTGCACAAATACGACGGGGTGATCACCCACTACGGCTTCACGGCCTTCGAAGCGGCATCTGCGGGATGCGCGGTGATATTGATCGGCACCACAAAACTCCACGACCGCCTGGCAAAATCCCAGGGCTTCCTCCACCTGCCCAAAGGGTGCCTGGATACCGCGCATCTATCCCGGATACTTGATGGCGCAGGCGGGCACAGCCATCCGGTGAGCCGCCCCCAGGGGCCTCAATGCGGCGGCCCGGCGTCTTTTCTCCAGGCCCTCTCGGTCTGGCAGCGGAAACCCTGTCCCCTCTGCGGGATCGTACACCTGAACGCCCCCGTGGCTGCCCGCTCCAGGGGACGCACCTATCGCCGCTGCCCCGTCTCGGGCATGGTGTACCTGGCCGGCAGCTCCGAAGGCGCCCCGTCGTCCTATGGGGAGTCCTATTTTTTTGACGAATACCGCTCCCACTACGGCAAGACCTACCTGGAAGACTTTTATGCCATAAAAGCCGCCGGAAACCGCCGGATAGCCGTTATCAACAGGCTTGCCAGGCTCGCCGGAAAGGTCGGCACCCTGCTGGACGTGGGCTGTGCCTACGGACCCTTTCTGAGTGCCGCCCATGACGCCGGCTGGCAGGGTGCGGGGGTGGACATTTCCTCGGCTGCGGCGGCCTACGTCCGGGACGCTCTGGGATTCCCCGCAGCCTCTGGGGACTTCGTCTCCCTGAATTTACAGACCGCCTTGGGCATTGCGAACTTCGACGCCGTCACCGCCTGGTTTGTGGTGGAGCACTTTCAGGATTTACACCGCGCCCTCTGCGCCATCGCCAAAGCCCTGAAGCCGGGCGGCATCTTTGCCTTTTCCACGCCATCCCTCTCCGGCGTGTCGGCGCGATTTCACCGAACAGCCTTTTTCAGCCAAAGCCCCCGGGACCATGTAACCATCTGGGAGCCAGGCCGGGCAGCGCGGATTTTACGCTGCTACGGTTTTCGCGTCCTCCGAATCGTATCCAGCGGCCATCACCCGGAGCGTTTTTTTGGCGGAGATCCCCCGGCTTCCCCAATTTTTACCGTACTCCACGCCGCAAGCCGCCTTTTCTCCCTGGGGGACACCTTTGAGGTCTACGCCGTGAAGGGGGATATGCAAATACCTGGTGACACAAAAAGATTTTTCCGGTATCATTGAACCGATGATTGACCTGCATACCCATTCCACCGCCTCGGACGGCACCCTCACCCCGACGGAACTGGTGGCCCTCGCCGCCGCCCAGGGAGTTACCGCCCTGGCCCTCACTGACCACGACACCGTGGCGGGTTTGGGGGAAGCCCGGGAAGAGGCCGACAAGCAGGGGCTCACCCTCATCCCCGGTATTGAACTCACCATCGACTGGAAGAACGGCGATTTTCATCTCCTGGGCCTGGGCATCCGGGATGAATCCGCCCTGCGGAGGGTGATCGTCCAAAAGCAGGGGGAACGGGAAATCCGCAATCAGGGAATTATTGAAAAAATGAATATCGACGGAATCCCCGTCACCCTGGAGGATATCCGCGCCTCGGCGCATACCAGCAGCATCGGCCGTCCCCACTTCGCGGACTACCTGGTGACCCACCGCCTGGCCCGGAGCCGCTCCCAGGCTTTCACCAAATTTTTGGGAAAAAACGCCCCCTGGTATGTGCCCCACGGAGGACTATCCATGGCCGACGCCGTCGCCGCCATCCTGGCATCAGGCGCCCAGCCGGTGCTGGCCCACCCCCTGTCCCTCTATGTATCCTGGGGCCGCATGGAGGAGGTGCTTGCCGATTTTCGTGCCGCGGGCATCACCGGCTTGGAAGTCTGGCATCCCAGTGCGTCCGCCGCCGACGGCAGCCGACTGGAAAAACTGGCGGAAAAGCTTGGTTTTTTCATCACCGCCGGGAGCGACTTCCACGGTCTCCCCTGCCATGACCGTCCTGCCAAAGAAACCCGCTGCGAATGTCCCCTCGGCCACAGCGCCCCAGGACGGCCCATCCACTATCCGCTGCCTACTTTACGGTAATGGCGATGTGCGCGTTTCGTCCGCATAGGTCCCGGAGACTTACCTCTTGAGCGCCGATGCCCAGCACATGGTCCGACACGGTCCCGACGATGTAGTTCAGCGCTGTGTACGATTGGGTAAAACCGGTGATCACCAGGGCATCACCGTCGATGGTGAAAATTTGACCCGGTTCCGGGCTGGTGGGCATCCCTGCGCCAAAGCTGTAATACCGCGCCTCCACCGGACGAATCCGCCGCCCCTCCGCCACGAAGGTGTCCCGCACAGGACTGTTGTTCACCG
>JAITMZ010000165.1 GCA_031290725.1 Spirochaetaceae bacterium | reverse complement strand
CTGGGGCTGTGCTACGGACACCAGCTCATGGCCCGGCACTACGGCGGTACTGTGGAACCCGGGGAAGTGGGCGAGTTCGGCATCGCGCAGATGAAACAGGCCAATGACGCTGCCTGCCCGCTGTTCCGGGGTATCGAGTTGCCCGCCCAGGTGTGGATGAGCCACCAGGATGCGGTGACGTCCCTTCCTGCGGGTTTTTGTACGGCGGCATCCACCGGGGACTGCGTGAATGCGGCGATCCAGTGCCTGGAGAAACGGCGCTTCGGCCTGCAATTTCACGTGGAGGTGAAGGACACGCCCTGCGGGAATTCCATCCTGGAGAATTTCGCCCGATTCTGCGGCATGGAGAAAAACTGGGATCAGGACGCGGTGTTTGACCACATTGTCGCGGGAATACGGCGGGAAGCGGCGGGAAAGAAGGTGCTGCTGTTCCTTTCCGGCGGGGTGGATTCCACGGTGGCTTTCGCGCTGCTCAACCAGGCGCTGGGGCAGGAACGGGTTCTGGGGCTGCACATCGACAACGGTTTCATGCGGAAAAACGAAAGCAGCATCATTTCCCGGCGGTACCGCAGATTGGGTTTTACCAACTTTGTGGTGGAGGACGCCTCGGAGCGTTTTCTGGCTGCCGTCGCGGGGATCAGTGACCCCCAGGACAAGCGCCGGGCCGTGGGGGAGACCTTCATCGCCGTGCGAGATGCGGTGGCGGCGCGCCTCAACATGGACGAATCCCAGTGGCTTTTGGCTCAGGGCACCCTCTACCCCGATATCATCGAATCCGGAGGCACGGAGAACGCCCGGGTCATAAAAACCCACCACAACCGTGTGGCGGGGATACAGGCGCTCCTGGCACGGGGGCTGATTATCGAGCCCCTGAAGGATTTGTATAAGGATGAGGTACGTCTCTTGGGGGCAAAATTGGGGCTGAGCAGCGAACTGGTGCAGCGCCACCCCTTCCCCGGCCCGGGCCTGTCGATCAACGTGCTGTGCAGCACCGGTTCGGCCCCCGGTGATGCCGCTGATCTGGAGCGCCTTCGTGCGGCCCTGACAGCAAACGCCGCTTTACCCCGGTTGGCACCGGGTGCTGAAATCGCTAGTCCGGCGGACCGGCGGTCCGACATACCCGCCGGTTTCCGCCTGAATGTGCTCCCCGTGCGCTCCGTGGGTGTGCAGGGGGACTTCCGCACTTACACCTTCCCGGCGGTACTCACACCGGTTGTCCGTACGGCGGCCGGTGAGGCCCCTGTGTTGGATTGGGACGCATTGGAGTGCTGTTCCGCCGCCCTGACCAACGCGGTAAAGGGCGTGAACCGGGTGGTGCTGGAGCTGTGGTGCCGGAATGGGGCGGTACTGCGCTTGCAAAAAGGCTTCTGCGACAAGGCCCGACTGGACCAGACCCGCGAAGTGGACGCCGTCGTGCTGGAAGAGTTGAAACGCACCGGCTGGTACAGCCGCATATTCCAGCACCTCACCATCAACCTGCCCTGGGCGGGACAGGCGGACCACTGCGCCATGGTGCTGCGCCCTGTGGTGTCCGAGGACGTGATGACCGCACGGTTCGCCCGGCTGGACACGGAGGTGCTCACGGCGATCCGGGACAAAATCACTGCCCTGGGCTTTGTGGACGCCCTCTACTACGACGTCACCAACAAGCCGCCGGCCACCTTTGGGTGGGAGTGAAGGTACGGGACTATGAAACAAATTCTGCGTCACCCCCGGGCGATCATCGCCGTTACCGCCGGGATCACCTTATTTTTTCTGGCCCAATTACCCCGGGTACGGCTGGACAACAACAACCTCCGGTTCGTGCCCCAGGACGACCATGCCCGGATCACCTCCGCCTGGATTGAAGAAACCTTCGGCAGCTCCCTGTTCGTGCTGGTGGGGTTGGAACGTACCAGCGGCACGGTCTTTGAACCGGCCTTTCTGGAGCGAATCCGGGACTACACGATGCGGGTAGAGGAAATGGCGGTGGTGGGTGACGTGAATTCCTTGATGACCACGGACTACATCACCGGAGACAGCGACACCATCCTGGTAGAAGGCTTGGTGCCGGAGGACTTCACCGGTACCCCCGGCGAGATCGCCGAAATGAAACGCCGGCTTTCCTCTTGGGACATGTACCGTCGGACTCTCATCTCCGACGACTTCACCGCCACCCAGATTTACGTGCCCCTCACGGTGACCGCAGAAAACATGTCCGACCCGGAGGTCGCCGCGAGCTACCTGCAAATCCGTGACAGTGCACGGCAGATGTGGGACGGGGTGGCCGACGTGTACGTCACCGGGATGCCCGTGATCAGCGGCACCATCAACGAGGCCATGCACGCAGACCTTCGGTTTCTGGTGCCCCTGGTGATTCTGGTGGTGCTGCTCATCGAGTATGTCTCCCTCCGCAGCATGACCTTTGTGCTCCTGTCCCTTGTGGCGGTGTTTCTGGCGGTAATCTGGGCTGTGGGAGCCATGCCGCTGTTCGGTATCAAGCTGTCCATCATATCCACGGTACTGCCGGTGATTCTCATCGCCGTGGGCAACTCCTACGGGCTTCACGTGATCATCCATTATATGGAAGATTATAAGGAAGAAACCGGCAGGGATTTCGTGTCAATGAGCCGCAGCGAGCACACCCAGTATATCCTCCGCATGATGGAAAATGTCACCGCTCCGATTTTTCTGGCCGCCACCACCACTGCGGTGAGCTTTTTCTCCTTCTGCTTCACCACGGTGATCCCCGTGCGGGAGTTCGGCTATTTTTCCGGCTTCGGGGTACTGGCCACTTTGGTGATCGCGGTAACATTGACCCCGGCGATCCTTATTCTGCGGGGCCCCCGGTCTCTTCGTGTCCGAAAACAAACCGGCACCAACGATTCCAGGGGTGCTACCCGGAAAATCGCCGGGGTGTTTACCGCCGTGGTGCTGCATAAACGCACGGTGCTGGGGATAACCGCAGGCATCACCCTGCTTGCCCTCTGGGGCACGTCGAAGGTGGTGAGCGACAATGTGTTCATGGAGTACTTCCGGCCCGACACGGACATCGTGCGGTCCGACGAGTTTATCCGCCGGAAATTCGCTGGTTCCAAAACCCTGAGCATCGTGGCTCGGGCGGACACTCCCGATGCGCTGCTCCGGCCGGCTAGCCTGGGCGCCCTGGACCGCCTGGAGACATATCTAAATAGCGACGTACCGGAGGTGGGCAAGGTGATGGGCTTCACGGACTTGGTGAAGCGGGTGAACCAGGTGTTCAGCGACGACCCGTCGTATTACGAAATCCCCCTTGACCCCATCCGCTACGGCTTTGAATTTGCGGACGACCTGTGGCTGGTGGTGTCCAATTACCTGATGCTCCTGTCCGGCGACATCGGCGAGTATGCCAACGACGCCCTGGAGCCTACAGCTATAAAGCTTTCGGTACAGCTCCGCACCACGGGGCAGCGAGACACCATCCGGGCAGTAGCGGAGATCCGAAACTTTGCGGCGGTCAACTTCCCGCCGGACATAGAGGTGATCGTGGGGGGCACGGCCCTGGTGGAGGCCTCCACCAATGACCGGGTGGTTCAATCCCTGTGGTCGTCCATGATCATCGCCCTGGTGTCGCTCTTTATGATTGTCACGGTGTGCAACCGGTCGGCGGCGGCGGGTATCATCGCGGTACTTCCCCTGTGCGTGCTCATCCTGGTGAATTTCGCCGTTATGGGATTCGCCGGCATCAAGCTGAACATCGGCACGGCCATGATAGCCAGTGTATCCATGGGTATCGGCATCGACTACACGATTCACTACCTGGAAGCCTACAAGCGGGAAGTCCGGCAAAAAGCCGCTTCCCAAGGTACGGCGGGCTTTCTGCGGCGTATCTACTTGACGTCGGGGATCGCCATCATCACCGATGCGGTCTCTACCGGTGCGGGATTCGGGGTGCTGCTCTTTTCACACTTCACCATGCTGGCGGACCTGGGGCTGCTCATCGCACTG
>JAITMZ010000140.1 GCA_031290725.1 Spirochaetaceae bacterium | reverse complement strand
CTCCCCCTGGGCCCCCCCCGGCCCCCCCCCCCCCCCCCGCCGCCCCCCCCCCCCCCCCCCCCCAATTGGCCGTTTTTGCCGCTCCGCAGTGCGTCACGCAACGCTATCACGTTACGGGGTGTAGAAATGGAGACTGACGAAAAGCTAACCAATTCGCACCTACCGGTGCGAAGGGCATTAACACTACGCATGGAGAAGAGTATACCACAGAATCCCCCCGCATGTCAAGCGGTTTTCAGCAAAATTGTACCGAATTTTGCAAAAACGAGGCCGATTTGAATTGCAAATTACTGGTTTGCGGTGCAAACTCGCCCGTGCCTACCGGCCACAATATCGGAAAGACGGCTTGACAAAGAGCGCTGGCGAGGGGCCTCGATGTTTTTAAAAAAACTTCCCAATACCCACTTGACATTTTTTTGAAACGCCGGTAGGATGTGTTCATGGGGTGCTGGATAGTTCCGGCTGAGAGAAAGCGGCTCAACGCTTTAAACCCTTACAACCTGATACGGATAATGCCGTCGGAGGGAATCAGCCTTGCTTTTGACCCCGCGCATTGCCGTGGGGTTTTATTTTGGCGGCAACGCCTAAAGGACAAGGTATGAAAAAAAGCACCATGCTGCTGCTCTGGGCAGGGGCGGCGATTTCCATCTCCGAGATCGTCACCGGGGGACTGCTCGCGCCCTTGGGTTTTGCCAAAGCCGCCCTGGCGATTGTGCTTGGGCACCTGGCGGGGACGGGGCTGCTGGCCCTGGGGGGCATCGTCTCGTTTTCGCGCAGGAAAAACGCCATGGAAACCGTGGCGGCCACCTTCGGCCCCTGGGGCGGCAAGGCGGTGGCCCTGTGCAATGTGGTGCAGCTCATCGGCTGGACCATCGTGATGATAGTCCAGGGCTCGCGCTCCGTGGCGCTCCTGTTTCCCGCCCTGCCCTTCCCGCTCCTCGCCGGTATCCTGGCCCTGTTGGTGCTGGCCTGGGCGCTCATCCTGGGAAGCCCGGCCCAGCGCCTGAACGACGTTGTGGTGCTGCTGTTGGCCCTGCTCTGCGCCGCGCTCTTTGTGGAGGCCCGGCTCAAAATGGGCGGCGGGCAGGCACTGGCGATCCCCGTTACCGGGGGCATGGGTTTTCTCCTGGCACTGGAGTTGTCCATGGCAATGCCCATCTCCTGGCTTCCCCTGGTGGGGGACTATGCCTGCCAGGCGGACAACAAAATCAGCGCCGGGGCCATGCCCTTTGCCGGCTATTTTGTCACCAGCACCCTAATGTACCTTTTCGGGCTGTACATCAACGTGAACGGCGGGGGGGACATCTTCGCCTTCATCGCCGCCAGTTCCTTCCGCCTGATTGCGGGCTTGGTGGTGATCCTGTCCACAGTGACCACCGCGTTTTTGGACCTCTACTCTGCGGCGAAGAGCGCCAGGGTCATCGTGCCTGTCAAGAACGACCGCCTCAGCATCCTGATTATCGGGCTATTCGCGGTGGCGGCCTCCGTCGCCTTTCCGGTGGAGCGCTACGAAGCCTTTCTGGAGACCTTTCTCCTGGCCATCGGCCGCGTGTTCCTGCCGGTGTACGGGGTGGTATTTGCGCATTATTTTTACAAGAAATTGACCGTCCTCAGAGACGGCAATAAAAACAAGGAGTGTCTATGAAAGACCTGACAAAAAAGGCCGCTTCCATTGTGGATGCGGTGAGACGGGGCAATCCCCTGGTGGATTGTATCACCAACTACGTGACCGTGAACGACTGCGCCAACATCTTACTGGCCTTTGGGGCGTCCCCGGCCATGTGCGACGCCTTGGACGTGGCCTACGACTTTGCCAAAATCGCGGGGAGCCTCTACATCAACTTCGGGACGTACCTGAAGGAACAGGAGGCCGCGGCGGTCCAGGCGGCCCAGGCAGCCAAGGCGGCGGGCATCCCCATCGTGGTGGACCCCGTGGGCTGCGCGGCCATCCCCAAGCGCATCGGCCTGCTCCAGGACATCCACCGGGCAGGCGGGGTGAGCATCATCAAGGGGAACATGGGGGAAATCGGCGCTTTGGCGGCGGCTATTTCCCCGCGCTTCCGGGTGGGTGCGGTGAAGGGCGTGGACAGCGCTTCGGAAATGGCGGGGATCGACGAGGCGGCCCGGGCAGTGGCGGAAAAGTATGGCTGCGTGGTGGCCGCCACGGGGAAGATCGACGTGGTTACCGACGGGAAGCGCCTGGTCAAGGTGGAAAACGGCGTGGAGATGCTAAAACTGGTCACCGGCGCGGGGTGCATGCTGGGGGCCCTGTGCGGTGCCACCAGTGCGGCGGCAAAAGATGATCCCCTGGATGCCGCCGTGGCTGCCATAGTCAGCCTGTGCATTGCCGGGGAGATGGCGGCGGCCAAGGCCCGGTTCCCCGGCTCCTTCCGGGTGGCCCTGATGGACAGCATCTTCCAGGTGGACGGCGCCATGATACGGGAAAAAGGGCGCATCCATGAAGAGTGAGGGCGCAATTTCCACCGGCGCTATAGCGGCCCGCAGCGCCCTCAAAAAAGCGCTCCGTGTATACCTCTGCACAGACCGGGCATTGACACTGAATAGGCCCCTTTCTCAAGCGATTGACGAAGCAATAGGCGGGGGGATCACCCTTTTGCAGCTGCGAGAGAAGGATGCCTCCACCGGCGGCTTCTACGGCATCGCCTGCCGGGTGCAAGAGGCCGCCCGTGCCGCCGGCATACCCCTGATCGTCAACGACCGGCTGGACATTGCCCTGGCGGTGGGCGCGGAGGGCCTGCACATCGGCCAGAGCGACCTGCCCGTCGCTGCGGCGCGGCGCATCTGTGACGAATACACCGGCGCAACGAAAAAAAAGCGGCTGTGGATCGGCGTGTCCGCGGGCACTGTGGAGGAGGCGCGCTCGGCGGAACGGGACGGCGCGGACTACATCGGCGCGGGGCCGATTTTCCCCACGGGGAGCAAGGCCGACGCCGGGGACGCCATCGGGCTTGAGGGCCTGAAAGCGATTACGCGCTCGGTACACATTCCCGTGGTGGGCATCGGCGGCATCAATGCAGATAACACGCCCCAGGTGATGGCCGCCGGATCCGTTGGTGTGGCGGTGATCTCGGCGATTTTGTCCGCCCCGGACATCCGTCAGGCGGCGGCGGCGATCCGGGCGGCAGTGAGCAAGGCCGTGCCTAAAAACGCATGGCGCGATGCTTTAGGGGGGAGGGGTATGATTCAATGAACGCTCCCGTGAAAGCACCTTGGGAGAGTGTGGCGGCGGCGATTCGGGCAGCGGGATGCACGGCGGCGATCTTTGACCTGGACGGCACCCTCACGGACTCCATGGGGGTGTGGGATCGGGTCTGTTCCCGTTACCTGGAAAGCTTGGGCATCACCGGACGGACGGACATGGACGATGCCGTGGCGGACCGTACCCTGACACAGGGGGCGGAGTATGTACGCCGTTATTTTGGCCTGGCCGCCACGGTGCCGGAGATCATCGGTGCTTGGGAAGCCCTGGTGATTCACCAATACAAAAACGACGTGCCCCTGAAAGCGGGCATGGGGGATCTCGTGGCGGACATTGCCGGAAGCGGCATGGCAGTCGCCCTGGCCACCAGCAGTTTCCCCGCCGCCGCAGAGGCGGTTCTTACGCGCTGGAACGTCCGGCGCTTTTTCCAGGCCCTGGTCTACAGCGACGAAGTGGGCCGGGATAAAACCCACCCGGACATCTACCTGAAAGCGGCGGAACGGCTGGGAGTTCCGCCTGAAAACTGCGTGGTCTTTGAGGATCTTCCCGCATCAATCCAGGGGGTGCGAAAGGCCGGGATGCGCCTCTGCGCGGTCCACGACCCCTTTCACCAAGGCTGGGAAGCATTTGCCGCCGCCGCCGACTTTGTCATGTCAAACCAGTAGGCTTGAACGAGTTTGCTACGCAAACTCTTTGGCAAGCGCCTCGCCAGCCCCGCGCCCCTCCCCGGTAGCCTAGAGCGCGCCCCTTTCTCCCCCTTCGTGCCTCCGTATGAGCCTTTTGTTCATTGCTACTTGCTCATTCCTCATTTGTATGCTATACTCCCATCGTAAGGAGCATCTATGTCGAAATACCCGTTTGAAACCATCGAGCCCAAGTGGCAGTCGTATTGGGAACAACATAAGACCTTCAAGGCTGCCGAAGACCCGGGCGTGCCGCGGGGCAAGAGGCGCTATGTGCTGGACATGTTCCCCTATCCCTCGGCGGACGGCCTCCATGTGGGCCATCCCGAAGGGTATACCGCCACGGACATCTACTGCCGCTATTTGCGCATGAAGGGCTTCTCGGTGCTGCACCCCATGGGCTTTGATTCCTTCGGGCTGCCCGCGGAAAACTACGCCATCAAAA
>JAITMZ010000115.1 GCA_031290725.1 Spirochaetaceae bacterium | reverse complement strand
TCTATAAACGCCCAAAAAAACGGCGATGTTATGAGGATCTCCCGTGTAGGTGCAGAAGTTACTATGGTTCCCCGATATGCTGTGTGTGTATGGGGGGGGGGGGCTAATCGGCTGTTTTTTGTCGCTGCGCAGTGCATCACGCAACGTTATCACGTTGCAGCGTGCGAAAATAGGAACTGGCAACAAAGCACTAACACTACGCATGGACAGGAGTATATCACAGAATCCCCCCGCATGTCAAGCGGTTTTCAGCAAAATTCTACCGAATTTTTGCAAAAAAACGGATCTTTACCAAAAAGCCGGAAGACCGCTCGGGCAGTTGTCTCTGTGGGGGGACTGGGAGGGGAGCGGAATCCCAGGCGGCAGACCCTGGTTTTTTTTTCAAAAATGCGCTACACTGTGCCCCATGATTCGCCTGGTTGTTTTTTTGGGGAACGCCGGCCCCATCTATGCGGGAAACCGCCATAATGTGGCCTGGCAGTTCGCCGAGAGCCTGGAAGTCCTTCGGGACGCCCATTGGCAGCGCAAATTCCGCGGCCTGTACGCCTGCGTCGGCGACGTGTATTACCTGAAGCCCCACACCTTCATGAACCTCTCCGGCGAAAGTGCGGGTGAATTGGCGCGATTCTACAAGATCGAACCTGCCCAAATCCTGGTGGTCCACGACGAACTTGAGCTGCCCCTCGCGGCCATGAGCGCCAAGTGGGCCGGCGGATTGGGGGGGCACAACGGGCTCCGCAGCATAGAAGCCTGCTTGGGCACCCGCGACTTCTGGCGGCTGCGCTTCGGCATCGGCCGGCCACCCCACGACGACGTGGCGGGCTACGTGCTTTCGGACTTTCTGCCGGAGGAGCGGGACGCCCTGGGGGTGATTTTCTCCGCTGCCGCATCGCTTTTTTGCAATCTCCTCAGCGCCGAGCCTGTTGCGACCGGACGCGTCACCATTGAGTTATAAAAATGACCTATTTTTTTGAAACCTACGGCTGCCAGATGAATGTGGCCGAATCCGCCGCCGCCCAAGAGACCCTGCGGCAGCGCGGCTGGACGGCGGCGTCATCGGCAGAAACCGCGGATTTGGCGGTCATCAACACCTGCTCGGTCCGGGCCACCGCCGAGTCCCGAATCTACGGCCGCCTGGGCTGGTACGCGGGTCTGAAGGCGGTACGATCCCGAAAGCCCGCCGCCAAGCCCTCCAGCTACCCCCAGGCCGCCCGCCGCGCCCAATCCGGAGCCCCCCCACTCACGCTGGTGGTCATGGGCTGCATGGCCGAGCGCCTTCTCAGTTCCCTCCAGTCCGATTTCCCCCTGATCGACCACACGCTGGGCACTTGGCGGAAGGACCGCATCGGAGAAATCGCCGCTGCTCTGGAAACGCCGGTCTGCCATACCGTGACAGCCCAGGCGGCGGATACGGAGCGGGTGTATCAATTCCCGGCGGTGTCCCACACCGGCGGCGTCAGCGCATTTGTGCCGATTATGCACGGCTGCGACAATTTCTGCACCTATTGCATTGTGCCCCAGGTGCGGGGCCGGGAAGTGTCGCGGCCGCCGGGGGCGATTCTGGCGGAATTGGACGTGCTCGCCCGGCGCGGGGTACGGGAAATTACGGTGCTGGGGCAAAACGTCAATTCATACCGCCACGGTGGCCTCACCTTTCCCGGTCTGCTGGAAAAAATCGCCGCCCACCTCAGGCAAAGCGGCTCGTCCATCGGCTGGGTGCGGTTTCTGACCAGCCACCCCAAGGATTTTTCGCCGGCTCTGGTGGACACGCTGTGCCGCGAGCCGCTCCTGTGCCGGCACATCCACCTGCCGGTGCAGCACGGTTCCACGAAGATACTGACCGCCATGAACCGGCGCTACAGCCGGGAAGACTACCTGGGCATCGCCGCCCGTATCCGCGGGTCCCTCCCGGACGCGTCCTTGAGCACCGATATTCTGGTAGGTTTTCCCGGTGAAACGGACGGGGATTTTCAAGAAACCCTGGATTTGGTACGGCAGGCGCGTTTCTCCGAGGCGTATATGTACTATTATAATCCCCGGGCAGGCACTCCCGCCGCTTCCATGCCGGAACAGGTGCCCCTGGAGGTCAAAAAGGCGCGGCTCCAAATGGTCATCGACCTGCAGATGGGGATTCTGCGGGAGGAGATGGCCAAGCATATCGGCGCGGAGGTGACGGTGCTGGCGGAGGAGGTGTCGCAAAACCGGAAAAACAAGATGGAAAGCCCGGCGATTCGGGGAAAAACCGCCCAAAACCAGCGGGTGATCTTCCCGGGAAGCGAATCTGTGGTGAATAATTTTGTAAAAATTCACCTGACAGGCTTGACAGGAAATACTTTTCGTGGTAAAGTAAACGAGAGATAAAATTTTTTACGAAATGTGGTGGGTATAACAGGAGAAAATATGTCCAAAAAATTGCCTTGGTTTTTTGTTTTGGTGATTATCGCCGCTTGGTTTATCGCCGTGAATATCACCAATCCGGTGGAAATCATCTTTTTCTTCCCATTTTTCAAAAAAGAAGTCCCGATTTTTTACGGATTGATCGTGGCATTTTCTTTGGGGGTGCTGGTGACGGCGCTTTTTACCCTTTCCTTCGGCAAAAAATCCAGAGAAAAATCAACAAAAAACAGCAGCCCTGGAGCCGCCGCGGGCGGAACCAAGCCATAGGCGCGGGGACCATGAAACCGGCAAGGATTGTCCCAAACCGCAGGGTGTGGCGGCCAGGTTTTCTGCTCCCCCTGCTCCTGTTGGCGGAGCTGTCCGCCCTAAACGGGCAAAACGCCAAAACCGTGATTGACCGGGCGGTGGCGTCATCGGCGTCGGGGGAAAAGAACCTGCGGGCGGTAATACAAGATGTGGAGCAGGCAGCGTCCAGCGCCCAGGGTGCGGACAAACGGGCTCTTTATTCTTTCCTGGGGGACCTGAAGGAGAAGGCGGGCAACTATGCCGGGGCTTCCAGAGATTACGCCACTGCGGCGGGTATTCCGGCGGGAAGCATCCCTGGAATGCCCCGGGTGTCTGCGGAACAGTTGGTGATCAATGCGGTGCGCTGCGCCCTGTCGGCAGGGGATTACGTCACTGCGGAAGCCTATCTGGCGTCCCAGGTAAAGGACTCCACCGATCCGGCCATCGCCGCCTATGTGCGTCTGTACACCGTGTGGAGCAGGCTGTCCCGGATGGAAAGCCCCGAAGCGCTGGACGAATCCCTGTCCATCCTGCGGTCATACAGCACCAATAGCGCCATGGAAGCCGTTCGGCCGGCGGTACTTCTGTCCATCTGGTACATCGACGGGGACGCAAAAAGTGCGGGCATGCTCATTGCCCAGTATCCCAATTCACCGGAGGCGGCCATCGTGCAGGGAGAAGCGTCGTTCCTCCCGGCACCATTCTGGTATTTTTCGCCCCGCAAAAATGCCGACACCGGGTTTTCAAAAACCGCACCCCCCGCACCCGCGCAGGATGCCAACACAGCGCCCCCCGTATCCATACCGGGTACCGGCGCAGCGGCAAAACTACCGGTCAGACAGCAGGTGGGCCTGTTCAGGAACGAGGATTATGCAAATGTTCTGGTAAAACGGTTGTCCCAGCAGGGATTCAACGGGGTGATCCGGCAGGAGACGCGGAACGGTGTGGTCTACCACGTGGTCTTTGTGCCGGAGAACAGCAGCGGCACCGTGGGGGCGCGTCTCCGGGCAGCCGGCTTTGAGTGCTACCCTATCTACGAGTAGTATTTCCCAGGGACATGCTGATATATCCTGGAAGCGGTGCTCCTGTTAGGGTAAATCGGCGTGTCCCTAGGCGCTGGCGGCGAGCATGGCGGGGCGTTCCGCAGGCAATTTGGATAAATAGCCTGTTCGGATAAAGTTGTCGAACAGGTCTTTGCTCATAAAATCGGTGGTCACCTCTTCCCGGCCGCCCCGGTCCCGGACAATACGTACCACAAAACTGTCGTCCAGTTCGTCGACGATGGTCATGAAATGGTTGTGGCTGTAGCCTCTGAAAGTATACGTTTTCATATGGCGCTCCTATGGGCACCTCTAAAAACTTCAGTTTTTCGAGGTGTTTTAATTAAAACTGCACTTGCGATATGCAACTGCGAAGTACCTCAAAAAAAATCTAACCGGATTTTTCGAGGTGCCCCTCTCTCTTATAAATGTCGGCATATAAAAAATCGACATGAGGATTTTTACAGGGAACAAATGATTTTCTGCGACGCCCACATTCACATCGCCCAGATTCCTGACTGGGAACCGGTGGCGGGATCACCGGTACTGACCTGCGCCCACAGTCCCGCGGAATACCGGGCAACCCTGGCATGTGCCGGACGGGGCCCGGTGTTTCGCTCCTTTGGCATACATCCGCAGGAGGATACCCATCTGCCGGGAGTTTTGGCGGAACGGGCTGCGTTTCTGGAAAACCTGCTCCGGGAGGGCAAACTGGACGCCGTCGGGGAGGCTGGATTCGACCTGTGGCCGGAGTATGCGGGGAACATCGCCCGGCAAGAGGAGGCCTGGCACATTCAACTGGATCTGGCGGCGCGGTACGGGAAGCCTCTGGTGGTGCACTGCCGAAAGGCGCTGCATCTCATTTTTCGGGATGCGGCGCTGCTTAAAAGGCTCCCGGCGGCGGTGTTCCATTCATTTCCCGGCTCCCCGGAGGAGGCCCGCGCTTTGCTGCGGCGAGGTGTGGGTGCGTTTTTTTCCCTGGGAAAACCCCTGTTGAACCACCAAAAGCGGGCAGCCCGCTCCGCCCTGGACCTGCCCCTGGCTCATCTCCTGGCGGAAACCGATGCGCCTTGGCAGACCCTCCGGGGCGAAACAATCACCGGGCCCGCCGATATTGTGCGGGTCTATCAGGGGCTGGCAGCGATCCGGGGGGTACCGGTACAGGGGATATGCGCGGCGTTGGAGGAAAACTTTTATGCCCTGCTCGGCCGGAAACCGGGGATTTTATAAGCTGGAGAAGCTCTGGGTGCAGGGAAAACGGGTTTTATGAGAAA
>JAITMZ010000026.1 GCA_031290725.1 Spirochaetaceae bacterium | reverse complement strand
GTGTTTATCCCCGCAGGAACCCGGACTAGTATGCCGAAATACGGGTCGTCGTGCAGGCCCAAGTCTACCCCGGCACCCACCCCCAGAAACCAGTTCAGGGTACCCGCACTTCCCAGGTTGGTGATCACCGGATTGGTAAACCAATAATCCGCCGCCGCCGACAGATTCACTCCGTCGCCGGCCACGTACCAAGTGCCGGTCCAGATCAGGGGAATTTTGCTCACCCCAAAGGTGAAAGCCACGCCGCCGGGCAGCCCGCCCTGAATTCCCATGCCCAGAGAGAATGACCGGGACGCGCCAAGCAGAACGAACACCGCCGCTAGAACCGCGATTTTCTTTTTTAACATTACTGTTTCCTCCGTGTACCTCGAAAAACTCGATTAAATTTTTCAGTAAAACACCGCAAAGCGGCGCACCGAATCAGTGCCTTCCCCTTACGCACCGATTTCCCAGTGATTATGGCGCTGTAAAAAGCGGCCCACGGGTATCTCTAAAACCCGACCGTCATCCCCGGAGATCTGCACAATTCGCGCAATCGGGTTGACGGCACTCACATGGAAAACCGCATCGTCGTAGTGAATGACAACCCCTTCCTGGGGCAAATTTTTCCGCGCCTCCGCATACCACTCGTTTTCATAGGACAGGCAGCACAGCAGCCGGCCGCATTGCCCGGATATCTTCATGGAATTCAGGGACAGGTTTTGATCTTTGGCCATCCGGATGCTCACGGAACGGAGCTTGTCGGAGATGGCGTTGCAGCAGATAGGCCGACCGCACATCCCCAGTCCCCCGGAAAGCCGCGCCTCGTCCCGCGCCCCGATTTGCCGAAGCTCGATCCGCACCTTGAAAACGGCCACCAGATCCTTCACCAGCTCTCGAAAGTCGATCCGGGTTTCGGCGCTGAAAAAGAAGAGTATCTTGGATTCGTCGAATAGAAAATGGGTACACAGAAGCTTCATGCTCAGGTGATGCTTGTCCACCTTTTCATGAAAAATTGTGTAGGCTCCACCCTCTCGCTCCTCCAGGGCTTTCCTTTTTTTGAGATCCCCCTCAGCAGCGACCCGTACAATGGAAACAAATGTGTTCTTTGACACCCCTGTGGGATTTTTCGCCACCCCCAGCACCAGCGCGATGTCGTCGCCGAACCTCGTGGGGATCACCACGGAGGTTCCCGCTGCCAGGGGTGGGTTTTCGTTCACCGGGGCGAAGAATATTTCCCGTGAATACTCCAGCTTGAGCTGGTATAGGGGCACCCCCCTGTAAGCGGCACTGCTTCCCCGCTCGCTCTTGTTCCCGTCATCCTCCGGGGTGTCCATATCTTCCAGCAGTAATTCTTCGTCCAGTTCAAATTCGTTCACCTTGTTCTCCCATGCTTTCACGACAACAGGTCTATCAGCAGCCCGTTGATTTCGTCAACCCGGGCCAGAATCGCCAGCCGGTCCCCGTGGTTGGACAGCACCTCTGCCGCTAACTGGTCCAGCTTTTCATCCACCACCCGGATGATGGTGTCCTGGGGGTACTTCCATCCCTGCCGCTTGTAGGGCTTTTTTACCGTGTCCGACAGGTATGCCCGCTCCACCACGAACTGTACAAAATGTTTCACCGACCGCCGGTAGGCGGCGAAGTTTTCCGTCACCAGATTTTTTTTCAGCGCATCACCGGCCATGTCCAGAGCGTCCTTCAGCACCACCAGAGCGTCGTCATCAGCCAGCCGGTCGATTTCAGGCATGGCCTCAAAGCCCGGGTCCCGCCGGGATTCCCTGTCCAATATCGACCGGAAGGTGTTTTTTTTAGACGCCCAGGTACGTTTTTGTTCCTGGGCCTGCCGGGTTTGCCCCAGGATGGCCGCCGAGTACTGTATCCCCGCCAAGGCATCCACTTCAGCCATTTTTTTTCGCGATTTTTGACCGGGTTCCCCCTACCCGTGAGCGGATTGTCCGTATATCCTGCCAGTTGTCCACTGCAGAGGCATATTCGGCCTGGTCCTTCAAGGCGATGCAGTGCCCCTGGAGGATTACGTCGGGGGCCACCTCCAGACTGTGGGTAGTGATGTCCCCCAGCACTGCGGCGGTGGAAAAAAGCCGCACAAAGTCAGGAGCCGTAATGTTGCCCTCCACGATGCCCCCCACCACCGCCGATTTGGCGGCCACGTCGCCCCGTACCCGGGCGTTTTTTCCGATGAAGACCCGGCCTGAGGTTTGCAGGCTGCCGTCCACATCGCCGTCCACCCGCGCAAAGCCTTCCAGGTTTAGGTCTCCCACGAATTTGGCACCTGAGCCGATGAGGGTGTTGATGGAAACGTCGCCGGTTGGAAGAAAGGGCATGGGCACCTACTTGTCGATTTTCAAGTTGACGTACTTTACGGGATCCACCACGTCGGAACCGATGTGTACTTCGTAATGCAGATGCGGGCCGGTCACCACGCCGGTACCCCCGATGGAGCCGATCACATCGCCCTGGGACACAAAGTCGCCCTTGCGGATGCGTACGGTGCTCATGTGGGCGTAGAGGGTATAAATACCGTGTTTGTGCTTGACGATGATGTAGTTTCCATACCCGTAGGGGTCGTAGTTGATACCCACCACCTGCCCGTTGGCGGTGACGATCACCGGATCGCCGGTGCGATAGGTGGACAGGTCCAGCCCTTTGTGGATATAATACTGCCCCGTGATGGGATTGATCCCCTGGCCAAACTGCATGGATATGTGGCCGATGCCGTTTTTGATTGGCCAGATGCTGGGAATGTCCGTAAAAAGCGTACCGTACAGCTCCAGGGTATGACTCATCCGTTCAATGGGCACAATGGAGTTTTCCAGATACGCAGTGAGATCCCGAATGTTGTTGGTCTCCCGCGCCGACCCCGAAGAGATATCCTCGGTGGTGAGCAGGGCCGCCAGATCGCTGGACCGCGCCGGGGTCTGGGACATGGAATTGGTGGGGGTGATCCCCAGCAGCGACAACGACCGGGACATGGCGGACTTAAAGCGCTTGGACACCTGGAGGAGATTGTTGTTTTCATCCCTCATCTCGTCGAAGCTGGCCAGGGTTTCCCGGTTTTCATTCCTGAGATGGGATATTTCTTCGTTCACCGCCAGGGAATTCTGACTGAAATACAGACAGGTGGCGATGATACCTCCGATCAGAATACCCCCCAGGATCATGGCGAACATATTGGTTTGCAGGTGAACCACCCTATCGTGGGAGTGGGGAACCACCATAACCGTCAGTTTACGGTCAAAAAAGGACAACAGCCGCGAAAGGCTGTTTCCCAAGGCTGCGAAAAATCTTCCCAAACCCGAAAGGATGCGTTTTTCCATCAAATGATATTGCCGCGTCTGTCTCAAAGCATCACTCCATTTTCCCATAGTGTATAGTTTAACACATGAATCAAAAACTGTCAAGGAAAAATGATAAATTTTTTTTATTTTCCTCTATAATATTTTCGGAAATATCAGGAGGGTACTTGACAAAAATTGTGGACACCGTTATACTTTATGCTAGGGATACTGAAAAATTAAAGCTTTTGGAGGTGCCCTGTTGTATATTTTATGATTTTGGGGGTATATGAACATGGCGGATAAAAAAAAGCCGATACAGAGCAAGGGGAACAGCGGCGCACTCTTTGAAAAAAACGGCCCTAGGGCCGCCGCCCGGAAGACCGCGCTGTGGATTGGTTCGGTGGTGATACTGGCCTTTGCAACCATTACCTTTGTGTTTCTCCCGGCCGCCGCGGGGGGTATGTCCAGCAAAACCCCGGTGTACGGCTCCTACGCGCGAAAGCCCATCGCCCAAACTGCGGGGTCGCTTTTCATGAGCTTCTTGAGCCAGTCTTCCGGCGGGGCTTCATCGCTCTTTGAGTTGCGCAGCCAATACCGGCAAGCCTTTGACTCCACGGTGATGCGGCTGGCTTATCAGACTGCGGTGGAAGATTCCGGCTATGTGGTGCCGGAGAAGGCCATTGAACGGGGCATGGTTCCGTACTTTTACGATGAAAACGGCGTCTATTCCCTGCGGCTGTTTAATGCCGCCCCGGAGAGCAGAAAAACTGCGTTGTACAAATTTTTGACGGAAAATCTCACGGTGATGCGTTACAACGATGACCTGTTTGGCTCTTCCACGGAAAAAATCGGAGAGTACAAGCTGTTCGGCCGGAAAGAGACCAAACGGGAAGCGAATTTTGTGAAGCGTATGGGGGCGATCCAGCGGGGATTTGACCTGGCGGCCTTCAAGCTGGCGGATGTGCCTGACAGCGAGGCGGCGAAATTCGTGGACGGCCATCAGGATCTCTTTGTGTTATATAATCTTTCAGTGGTCTCCGTTTCCGGCGCGGATGGGGCAAAAGGGCTGCTGGCTCGGATCAAAAACCAGGAAATCACCTTTGACGATGCGGTGAAGGAACTGTCGCAAAACTATTACAGCGGAAGCGGCGGCAAACTCAGCGCGGCCTACCGGTACGAGATACAAAATATCCTCACCGATGCCGCGTCACTGGATGCCCTGGCGGCACTGAGGAGCGGCGATCTGTCGGGGGTGGTGAAAACCAACACGGGTTATTCGGTGTTCCGCTGCGACGGCGACCCGGTTCAGCCCGCCGCGGACAACGGAGACCTGTTGGGAAAGGCCCGTCAATACTTGTTGGACTACGAGCGCGGTATAATAGAAGATTATTTTCTGGGGCGGGCCAGGGATTTCGCCGTGTCAGCCGTTAGGGATGGCTTTGACGCGGCCTGTGCGGAATTTGCCGTGACCAAGGTGGAAGCGTCGCCATTCCCGCTGAACTACAACAACAATCCCCTGGTGGGGGGCGGCCCCTCGGTGGCGGAGCTTTCCGGTGCCGCGTCCAACGAAAATTTTTTAAAAACCGCCTTCTCCCTGAAGGCCGGTGAAATTTCCACGCCGGTGGTACTGGGAAGCAGCGTGGTGATACTGCGTCTGCGGGAAATCGTGGACGTCCAGGCCGCTGCGGGGGAAGAAGAGGCGCCGGCGGAATCGAACGGCATCTGGGGCGGCGGGAACATCGTCTACCAGAATTCCGACGGCACCACCTCATCCTTCTCCATGCACGAATTCTACATCCAGCAATTTGACCAGGGGGCACTGAGCGAGACCATCAAGCGGGATAAGCGCCTGAAGGATAGGTTTGACCGCGAATTCGACCGGCTATTCTCCGAATCCTGAGCTTTTAGTGGCCCAATCGTGGTTTCCACCCGATAGTCCCCACTGTGTGCCCTCGGTCGATGGGGCTTCCCGGACGGTGGTGTATCAAAATCGTTGGCTTTACTCACCACATAACCCCGCCCAGGCGGTTTTGCGCCGTGTGGAAGCCTTGGAGATGGGTCCCCACACGCTTTTTCTGTGCTTTTCCCCGGTTTTGGGCTATGGGCTGGCGGAATTGCGAGCAAAACTGGTGCCGCCCTCTGCGCTGCTGGTGGTGGAAGCCGACCCCGCGCTCCACGGTTTTTCCCTGTCCGCTGCGGGTGATCTTCTGTCCGGTGCGGTATACCTGGGGCCCGGCGACATTGCCGCCTGGATTCCGGCGCGGCTTGGGGATATGGGTACCTTCCGGCGCTGTGTGCGGTTGGACATGTCCGCGGGTACCCAATTTCACGGGGAACTGTATCACCACATTCACCGGGCGGTGGATAAGGAAATCTCCCGGTTCTGGCGGAATCGTCTGACCCTGATCCGGCTGGGCCGACTTTTTTCCCGGAATCTCTTCAAAAATCTACCCGCCCTGGGACATTCACCCCCTCTTCCTGTGGGAAAAATCACCGCGCCGGTGGTGGTGCTGGGCGCCGGTCCTTCCGCTGACGATCTGCTTCGGGGGGGGCATTCATCGCGGCTGGGGGGCTGTTTTGTGATCGCCTGTGACGCGGCGCTGCCGGCGCTGGCGGGGGCACTCCCGAACGTGGCGGTACAGATGGAATCCCAGGCAGCCATCGACGACGCTTGGTTTGGCACGGGGAGCGCGCATGCGGTGTTAGACATGACGGCGCGGTCTGCCGGGGCCAGGCAGCGCGCCGGGCGGATAGGCTGGTTCTTCACCGAATACACCGATGCGCGATTTATCCGCCGGATGCGGGATGCCCACATTCTTCCGTTGATTTTGCCGCCCCTGGGGTCTGTGGGACTGAGCGCCGTGCAGCTCGCCCTGATGCTCCGGGCAAACGACCAGGTGCCGGTCAGCGTTATCGGCCTGGATTTCTCGTTTGTCCCCGGCAAAACCCACTGTGCCGGGTCAATGCAGCATCGCCGGATGCTCCTGCAAACCAACCGTCTGCACCCCCCAGGTGCCGTGGACAGCGCTTTCCGTGGGGGCGTCTCCCGGGCGCGGGGAAAGGACGGACGGACGGTACATACCGACCCTGCGCTGTCAGGCTATCGGGATTCGTTTCAGGCTTTTTTTGCCGGCACGCCCAACCTGTACGATGCCGGGCGGTGCGGTCTCCCGTTGGGCATACCGCAGGCCCGTCACTATCCACCGCCGACCAGGCACTATCCGCCGCCGGAAATCCGGGGAATGGCTGACGAGGGGCTTTCGGAACGGGTGACGGCGTTCCTGCGGGCGGAACGGGAGGCGCTGGCGGAACTGCGGGGGTTGTTGGCCGGCGGGGGGCGAGAAGAGCGGATATACGAGATTCTGGCTGATCACGAGTATTTATATCTACACTTCCCCGACGGGTGGGAATTGACCCCGGAGAAAGCGCTGGACCAGTCATTCTTAAAACGGGTGCGGGCGGAGGTTCAGGGCTTTTTGAAGATCATGCCGGGTGGTGGCCCATCATGAGCAGACCGATGTCTTCCTTTGTGGTGGTTTCCGGGTCCACGGTGCCCATCACCGTACCGTTGTGGATCACCATAATCCGGTCACACAGTTCTCTGAGCACATCCAGGTCTTCCCCCACGTATAGGATCGCCGCACCCCGCTGCTTCTGCTGGTTCAGCATGTCGTAAATGCTGAAAGAGGCGTTTATATCCAGGCCCCGCACGGGGTAGGCGGTGATGAAGAGCCTGGGTTCCATCTCGATTTCACGGCCCAGGAGCACCTTCTGGATGTTGCCGCCGGAAAGCTTCTTCACCACATGGTGTATCGACGGGGTGGATACGTTGTATCTATTTACGATGTTCTGGGCTTTGGTGCGTCCGGCACTGCGGTCAACAGTGAATCCCGGTGTGCGGTCGTAGCTTTTTAGGAGTATGTTGTCGGTGATGCTCATCCCTGCGGCCAGCCCCATGCCCAGCCGATCCTCGGGAACAAAACTCATGCGGATGCCCTTTTTGATGATCCGCCGGGGGGAAAGTCCCGCGATGTTTTCCCCCAGAAACTCCAGGGTGCCCCCATTGAGGCCCTGCAGCCCCGCGATGGCTTCGCACAACTCCTTCTGGCCGCTTCCGGCGATCCCCGCCACCCCCAGAATTTCGCTCCCCCACAGGTCGAAGGATAGGTCGTTCAGCACAGGGATGCCGACGGCACTTTTTACCGTCAAATTTCGGGCTTCAAGGACGGGCTTGTCTGACCGCGGTATCCGTTCCCTGCGGATTTCCAGGGATACGCTGGCCCCCACCATCAGCTCCGTTAATTCCCGGGGAGTGGTGCGGGCGGTCTCCGCGGTTCCCACGGTTTTTCCCTTTCGGAGCACCGCCACCCGGTCGGAGATGTCCATCACCTCGTGCAGTTTGTGGCTGATGAAGATGATGGCACAGCCGGCGGCCTTCATGCGGCGCATCATGTCGAATAGGGCGGCGGTCTCCTGGGGTGTGAGCACTGCGGTGGCTTCGTCCAGTATCAGTGCCTGGGCGCCCCGATAAAGCATCTTCAGAATTTCCACGGTCTGTTTTTCCCCCACGGACATGGCGTAGATCTTCCGGTCATGCTCAGTGTGGATGTTGAACCGGTCTTCCACGGCGGCGATTTTCTGGTCGTCGGTGCGTTTGTCCAACCCTTTGAATAGTGCAGGCAGGGGGTGCCCATCGCCGGCCCGACCGGCCCCCAGGATGATATTCTCCCGGGCGTTCATCACTGAAATCAGCTTGAAGTGCTGGTGTACCATACCGACACCCGAGTCGATGGAATCCCGGGGGGATGCGAAAAAGCGCTGTGTGCCGTCCACATGGATTTCTCCGGAATCTGGGGTGTAGATTCCTGACAGCATATTCATCAGCGTGCTTTTCCCCGATCCATTTTCGCCCAAGAGCGCCAGGATTTCGCCGCGATACACCGACAGGTTGATATTGTCATTGGCCCGCACTGAGCCGAAGCGCTTGGAAATGTTCCTCAATTCGATAAAAGGCTGTCCCATGGCAAAAGTATACCACCACCACGAAAAAATGTCAAGAAAAACCCTCGCCGCGAATCAGCGGTTTCCTAGGGGAAGCGCCTGGTTCAGGGCGGCCAGGGCGATGGGGATCACCAGGTTGTCAAAATCTTTCAGAGGCAGGCTTTCCAGGAACATCCCCGCCAGGGCAATAGCAAAGGCCTGCCCCGGAGATCCGGTGACCGCGAAGGCGGACAGAAATACCGCGATGAAGCAGGCCAGGGTGCCCACCACGGTCTTCCCCGGGGCAAAGGGGTTGGGTGTGCGCCCCCAGAGCTTGCCCGCCAAGCTGGCAAAGCCGTCCCCAAAGGCCAGTGCGTAGATACCCACGGCAGCGGGGATGGGCGGGAAAGCCAGCGCGGTGATGAGTACCCCCACGACCAGAGTCACCGGGCCCAGCACGAAGCGGGCGGCGTCACGGGCGCGGGCGGCGACCATCGTAAGGGCGGAAACCAGGGGGATGGTGTGCCCGTGCCGGCGGAGGGCCTCGGCTGTACAATAAACGGCCAGCAGCAGCGCCAGGGAGGCAATGGTGAACCGGTAGTGCAGGCGCAGGGATACGGGCACCAGTGCGGTGCAGAGGTGGATACCTTTCCGCACAAACTCTTTTTTCAAGGTGATGCGGCGGGCCTGGGTCACTTGCGTAAAGGTGCCGCATATCGGGTTTTCCATCATCCCCTCTGATTAGCGAAACGCCTCGCCCTGTAGGATCCGAGAGAGCTGGGTGTAGAGTTCGGGGTTAAAGGGGGCGTTAGGCGCGGTGATGTAGCGGATGTTCTCCTGTGCCAGATTGCTGGCAGCAGGACGAACCAGTGTGTCCGGGTTGCGATTCAGGGCGTCCCATGCCCGCAGGGATTCGGAGAGCCAGAATATGGCGTCGGCGTTTTTTGCGCTCCCGCCGTACTGCGCGGCCTGGCGCCACAGGATCACCCCCAGGTTGTTCGCCCCTTTCATGTAGAAATCCACGATATTGCTGTGTTCCGCATTGAACAGGGGAAATTGGATGCCGAATTGGTTCCGAAGCAGATTGAGCCGGTCCAGCAGCTCCGCATAGTAGCCTTGGGCGGCGAAATTATCCTGCCGGAGGGCCAGGGAAGTGGCCAGGGCAAATAGGGCGTGCAGGTCGCCGGGTTTGCCGTTCACCGCCTTGATGAACGACCTGATGGCGGCCTGGTAATCCTCATCGCCGTAGTTCAGACAGCCGATACGGTAATGGATGGACGGGGTATCGTGATGATTCACCACCGCAGCCTGGTAATTGTACAGGGCTTCGCCAGGACTATAGCTCATGAAATAGTAGATGTCCGCCAGATCGGCATACATTCGGCCAACATCTTCGGTGCTCGGCAGTCCGTTCATCGCCGACTCGTGTTCAAACAGGGCGATACCCTTGGTCAACCACTGTTCCGCCAGCAGGTCCTGCCGTTCCTCCAGGTAGATCTCGCCCAGCAGACGGTGGGCATTGATGTGGTGCAGTCTTTGGGTACGGTTCGGATTGAACGTCCCGTTGTACAGCCGGATAGCTTCTTCCAGGGTTTTCGCCGCCGGCGTGGGCTGGTTACTGTATATAAAATATTTACCGAAATTATAGTTCGTCTCAGGATTTCGTGGCGCCGCTTTGATGGCCAGCTCCAGCAGTCCCCGTACATCCTCGATGACCACCCGGAGAGGTTCGTCCTGGGACGGCAGGGGACCGAATTGTTTTTCCATGAGATAGCCGCTCAATTCGGTCAAATCGCGGCTCCCCAGGGACATTTTCTTTTGGCTCATAAAGTGGTTTTTCATGGGCAGCACTTCCCGCAAATTATCCGCGCGAATAAAATAACGCATCATCCGGGCCAGATACACATCATTGGCACCGTACAGATGGATCAGGGAAGCATACTGTTCCCGGGCGCTTTCCAGCTTGCCGCTTTCGGGGTTTGCGGTGCCTTCCTCCAGGGTGATGTCCCCCAGGAGCAGCATCCCGTCGCTGTCGTTGATGTGCCAGTCCAACACTTCCCGCCGGACGATCTCCTCCGCCTGTGCGTAGTTGTTCCGGTCATAAAGCTCCATCTCCGCATACTCCAGGCCTGCCGCCTTTTCGTGGTTATACCGTGCCAGGATGTTCCGGTATAACAGGGCCGCCCGCTCGTACTGGTGTTTTTCCTGGAATGCCTTGGCATAGGTATAAAACCAGTTTTTCTTTGCGTGACGGCGCAACCCCGCATCGAATTTTTGTTCCGCCTCGGGGTATTTATCGTCCTGGAGCAGCACATATCCTTCTTTGTAGAGTTTCTCGGCAGTCCAGGGTACGTACACATAGATTCGCAGGCTGATAAAAAGCAAAAAACCCACCAGCGCCGCGAGCAAACCGAAAAGCGTCAGGGGGATGATCACGTTTCGCAGACGGTAGGCAAATGAATGGCGGTATGCCTGAACCACCGAGTATGACCGGGCCTCAAAATCCGCAGGCACCTTGATAGAAACCCCTGTGAGCCGTTCCAGATAAGCGGCCAGTTTGCGGGCGGTATAGTGGGATATAACCGCCTGGATCATGGCCATGGATATCCCGTCGCCGTATTCGTTGGTCGCGATGATATCTTCGATGAACAGCATCAGGTTCAGGGGATACAGGTTCAAGTTTTTGGTGAATGCCGCGTACTCTTTTTCGGTCAGGCTCGGAATTTTGTTTGTGCCCTGGATCGACATATTCATCGCTTCGTCCAGGGGTTGGTCATCCATCGGGACGGTGAAGGCGGTTACGAATTTATCTTCCTCGATTTGGCCGGGCAGCGCGTCGGGCATATCGCCGAGCAGCGCCGGGTCGGGCAGCGCCGGGTCGGGCATATCGCCGGGCAGCGCCGGGTCGGGCAGCGCGTCGGGCATATCGCCGGGCAGCGCCGGATCGGGCAGCGCGCCGGACGCATCGCCGGGCAGCGCCGGATCGGGCAGCATGGACTGCGGGGCGGGGAGAGGCACCTGGGGCTCAAGGGCCAGGTCGTCGCCCAAGTCTTCAGGGAATATCACGGGATCCGCTGTTCCCGGTGGGGGAATATCCCCGGCATCCTGTGAGGCAAATTTGAACAGGTCGCCCACATCGTCACCGTCAGCCAGATTGCCCAAATCAACGCCGCCGGTGTCGACATCGGCGGGTCCGGCGGAGAGAATATCCAGCGGCGGCACATCCGGCGTACCCTCGGCGGACAGCCGGGTTTCCAGCCCATTGATAAAATCGGCGGAATCGCCGCCCGGTGCAATCCCCGCAGTCCCTTCGATGGGCAATCCGTTAATAAAGTCAGCGGAATCATCGCTGCTGGATATGTTTCGAGGCAGTGGAACAAAATCCGACAGGCTCCCGCGTTTTTGCAGTACCTCGATTTCTCTTCCTATGTTTTTCATGTCTTCGCTGAACTTGGTCAGCTGCAACAAACCGGGCATAGTATTCTATTGTACCAGTAAACACAAAGAAAAACAAGTGGTTTATCCGAGAAAACAGTTTTTTTGCGGGGTTTTTTAAATAGGCAACGGATTATATCGTTCTCCCCGGTCGTACACGTCAATTTTTTCAGTTTTTTTGATGAAATTAATGGCCAGATAGGTGAGCGGGGTAAAACACACTTCAATGGCGGTTTTGAACAGGTAATTGGACATGCCCATGATCACCAAAACACCGGTCTCGTAGACCCCGCCAAAGGCGATAGCCACGAACAAAAAGCTGTCCAGGGCTTCCCCCACCAAGGTGGAACCGATGGTCCTGACCCATAGACTCTTCCCCCCCATCCGCACCTTCAGCGCCGAAAGTACCACCGAATTGCTGTATTCCCCCACAAAGTAGCCCACCGCGCTGGCCAGGGCGATCCGGGGCATGAGCATCAAAATTGCATCGTACGCCTCCTGTGCCGTCCAACTCGCCTCCGCAGGGAGGGCCCCCACGATCCAGATATTCACCGTCATGATGAGCAGCATGAAGAATCCCGTCCATATCACCTTTCGGGATTGCCGGTAGCCGTACACTTCGGTAAGTACGTCCCCAAAGATGTATGACAGGGGGAAAAGCAGGGTGCCTCCGTCGAACACGAAGGGGCCAATCTGTACCATTTTAGATGCCAGGACGTTGGAAAGCACTAAAACACCGGTGAAAACACCGGACAACACGGGAAGAAATTGCATGAGGATACTCCTTGTTTTAACAAAGCGGGAAAACCGCGACCGCTGAATGGGCTAAAGCCCGACAAACTCTTAGGGATAAGTGTACCACAAAATTCCCCGCATGTCAAGCGTAGGTACCGGGAAATTTTTTGCAAAAATATTATTTTTTACAAATTTTATAAAACATCAAGCCCACTCCCCCCAAACAAAAGCGGCCTCCGTCCCCGGAGACCGCCCCTTGGGGCGCAGCCACTGGACGCCTTATTTGGTGTAATGGTAGCGGAAGGATATATAGGTGACGGCGATTTCATCCACTGCATATATAAGGCGGTGCTCACTGTCTATCCGGCGGGACCAGTACCCGCTCAAGTTTCCTTTCAATGGTTCAGGCTTGCCGATGCCGGTGAAAGGATGACGGTCAATATCTTCAATGAGTTGGTTGATGCGTTTGACTTGTTTTCTGTTGGTTTCCTGCCAATGTTGGTAGTCATCCCAGCCTTCGTCCGTGAATGTTCGTTTCATACTTCGGACAGCGGATGTTCTCGAACCTGCGCGGCCCGGTGCTGGTTGATGGATTTTTGCAAATGGTCGGCATTCGCCTGGTTGGACAGCAAATAATTGGTTTCAGACAAGCTATTGTATTCATCCAGCGAGAGGAGCACCACATTTTCGTCGTTCTTCCGGGCAACAATCAACGGCACCCGGTCGCCATACACTTTATCCAGGTAGGTTGATAAGTGCTTGCGGAGATTGGTATAACTCACTGCATTCATAAAAGCCTCCACTCGTATGGTACACGATATTTTTAATGCTGTCAAGTCAAACCGGTAGGTGCGAACGAGTTAAGCAAAGTATGGAAGAAGGCATAAAAAGGCGGCCTCCGTCCCCGGAGCCCGCCTTTTCCTCATTCAATTGCCGATTTGTTTCAGCGTCTCGTCGGCAATGCTGCCGCCGGTGAGGGTGATGAGGGTGTCTGCATAACCGGCGGACTGCCAGCGGCGGTAGGGTATGGGGGTTTTCCATTCGCCGGTGTCCTTGATATAGAGGAGGCCGTCTTCGGCGCGGGCTTCTAGGGCGATGTCCTGGGTGAAGCCTTGCAGATGAGCCACGGGGCCGGTGATGGTGACGGAGTTATAGGTAATGACGAGCTTGCCCTTGAGGCTTTGGTATCCGCTTTCGGGCGTGTACCACCAGGCGGCCTCGGTGCGTTCCCAGGTGCCCCGGAGGTCGGACATACCGTCTGTTGTGAAACCATCGCAAGCGGTGATTAACAATGCCAGCGCCATGCCCAGCATTGCCACAAAAAAGCTTTTCTTTGCCATACAAAACTCCTTGCTTCCTCAAAAACACGCCAAGCGCCGAAGCGTTCGGCGTGTATCAATCCTATTCGTAGTAGTAGTAGACGACCTGTATAAGCCCGTCTCCGCCATTACCGCCGGTGGTAGTCGATTTATACCATGCTGCACCCGCGCCCCCGCTGCCGTAGCTTCCGTGTATGTTGCCGGTATTATTACCCCCGATCGCGCCGCCGAAATTGCCTATTTTCCCCGCAGCACCGCCTTTAGTCGTCTTATTCCCGTCGGTGCCGGGAGCTCCGTTATCTCCTGGTGACCCGGCCACGGATTTGCTGCCTGCAATTGAATCCGCTGCCGTGCCGCCTGCTCCTCCTGTTACGCTGCTAGCCGTGCCCCCGCCTTTACCGCCATTGGCAGTGATCGTTATACCATTCCAGGCAGCGGATGAGGCGGTTCCAATTGCACCCGGGTATCCATAGGCCTCGTATTCTCTTTTGGCGCCTCCGCTACCACCTTTGCCGACAGACAAAGCAATGTTGGTAACCGCCTCCGTAGCAATAAAGGATAGATAGGAGGCAGCACCTCCACCGCCCGCGCCGCCTGTACCTTCCCAACTGATTATCCAAAAATCCCAGCGTGCAACCGCACCCTGGCCACCACCACAGCCGCCGACAAGATATACGTCAAACCGCGCGGGAAAATATTCACCTGCGGAATTTCTTGTGTGTGGATAACTAAAGGATTTATTTCCAGTGGTATTGTAGGTGAAAGTCGCTGATTTGACGTTGAGCCAATCTCCAAGTAGAGAACCCTGCTTAATAGCGCGTTCTGTGAATTTGTCTCTAATGGCGGCGGCTTTTGCGCTGTCCGCGACTAAGTCCCAAATAGGGACAAAGCTTTGCTGAAAATTGTCAATGCCGCATAGTTCACTCTTGCTTGTGATCGAATCAACCCACGCACTGTATCCCTTCAAAAATGATTCTACGCTGGTAAAAGAAGTAGTATTGCCGCCGATGGTGTGATACTTAAAGGTAGAATTGTTGTCAAGCTCGGTAACCTCCGCGCTGGCACTGCCACTGACACTGCCAGAAACAACTTTGTATTTCGCCTCTACGGCGGCCGCTACCTTGTTGGAATTGTTCAATGTGCTGCCATAGTAGGAAAAATTAAATTCCGCCGAACCGCCCCAATAGCAGCGGGCTATGAGGTGCGTTCCGTAATGATCAAGTATATAGTCGGCACTCCGGTTGTCAATCGCGTCAAGAAAGTCATCATCCAGATAGTTTCTAATCTGCGACGGGGCAGCGTTTTTGAGATACTCTTCTCTGACAATATGGCGCGCTATACCTTTGGCGTAGCGGTGTGTTTGGTTTTCAAAGGTGCTTTTTTCGAATTCGGTGCTCACCTTCCCGCTGAAAACCAAAAAATCTACACCGGCGCTAATGGAGAGGCCCACCTTTTCATACACCTCTTTGATGTTTTCACCGGCCTCGGTGCTAAACTTGCTTTGGTTGGTATCCCGCTTAACAAGCATGTTGGCGGCATTGAGTTTATCCAAAGAAAGCACCGGCATTGTCCTTTTTACTTCCCCGCCGTTGATGAAGCCGCTGTTAATGACGTCATAGCCGTATATTAAATACGTTTCCGGCGGCTCTAAGGGGACAGGCGTTTTTTCCGGTTCAGGGCCGTGAAACAGCGACGCCATTCCGCCACAACCGACCATGAGCAGCGCAGTTAAAAAAATACTGTACGCTATCATTCTCTTTTTCATTTAAAAGCTCCTTAAAATTGAAGGGTATATGACAACTGGACGCCTATACTATTTCGTCCGGTGAATGTATCCGCTGCGGGAACTATGTTTAACCGCGTGTCATCCAGCAGGGCAGCCATCTGGGGTGAACGGTTATAGATGAAGGGCCGGACAAACCCATAGACCAGGGTTATACCCGCCAGGGCAACGCCGATAGTCGCGGGAACGCCCACCGCCGGGCTATCCCAATCTAAAACGGCAGCTTCGATGACGAAAAGCCCCGCCGCCGCGAGATAACCTGCGGTAAGCGTGAGGCCGCCAGAGATGTCGCCGTCAAGATACGAGCCAAGTCCCAAAATGATATTGAGCGCGCCGGTTCCAAGTTTTTCGCCGGTGGTTTTAGGCCATAAGTTTGAAAACGCCGCGATACGCCGGTCATTTTTATTCACACTCGTCACGTAAGATAGGATAACCGCCGTTGTTTCCGTTCCGATAACCCTCATTCTGAAACGGTATTCGCTGCCGGTGTCGTCCAAAGAACCGGTGATAATCGCCTCCGCGCCAATCCGTTTCGTAAGGCTTGCCAGACTATCGTCGCTCATCATTCCTGCGCTTTTTTTTAATTGAAAATTAAGCTCCGCGTCTATTACTTTCTGCGCCGTCCGGTCAAGCACTATGAACCTGTGGGAGTTTACTAGATTGTCAAACAGTTCTTTAAGGACATAATCTGAAAGCCTCGCATCCGGAGACTGGAACTGATAGACAATTATGGAACCCTTATCAAGTTCACTCACCATTTGATTTGCCGCGCCTTGTATGGCTTCATCCAGCGTAACAATACCCCTTGTCTGTCCGAACGCGGTTGCGGTACTGAGCAAAATCGCGATTATGAACGCCTGCTTTTTCATTTTTCTTCTCCCTGCTCATTGTCTCATTCCCAGCCCCTCTCCGTGTCCTCTGTGCCCTCCGTGGGACACCTTGTTCAGTATTGCCCACAGGGGGCACGGGGGACACGGAGGGGATTTTGGGTTGACCGCTGGAAGTCCAGAAACCCTTCCAGCCAGCCACCTCTTCCTAATCCCCCCGTCCTGCCGTCAACTCGGTGCGGTCGTAGACGTATTGAACGCTATCTTGTAGGTTCCACTGCCACTGCTGGAGTATGGCCACACCTTGATATAGTACACGGTGTCGCTGACAACCATCAGACTGACATAATAATTGTAGGGGTAGGATGAGCCTAGGTGATTACTGCTCCCCAACTCGTTGCCCGCGCTGTTATACAGTTGGACATACACGTCTGTCAGTGTGCCGATAGCAAAATGAACATACTGCGCCTCCACCGTTGCAGTGAATTTGAACCACTGCGCTCCGCTTGGGGCGAGTGCGCCGTTTGCCCAAGTGTTGGCGATAAGCGTCGGTGCGGAAGCAATCGCCGCCAATTCATCGGGCGTTGTTGCCGACGTAGTGAACGCTATCTTGTACGTTCCGCTGCGACTGCTGGAGTATGACCACACCTTAATATAGTACATGCTACCACTAACAACGCTCAGACTGACGTAATAGTTGTAAGGGTAGGATGAGCCTAGGTGATTACTGCTCCCCAACTCGTTGCCCGCGCTGTTATACAGTTGGACATACACGTCTGTCAATGTGCCGGGAGTAACGTGGATATACTGTGTCGCCGCTGTCGCGGTGAATTTGTACCAGTGCTCCCCGCCCGCGACGAGCTCGCCGGTCGCCCAGGTGTTGAGGCTAAGCGGGGTTCCCGCCTTCATTTCTTTGATCTCCTCGTCCTCGTCCGTGGGCTGTTTGCACCCCGTCAGCACCAATCCCAATGCCAGGATCATACCCAACATTGCCATCACATACAATGTGTACGTCTTTTTCATTTGAAACCTCCCTGGATTTCATGTATACTGTAAGCCCTGCCCCAAACCTGCACCGTGGAACCCACGGCTGTCCGCCAAGACACAGTTTGGTGGCGGGGACTTATAGCCAAAACTAGCCTTCGACAGGCTCAGGCACCGATTGCCCCGGTTGCTGAGCCTGTCGAAGCACCTCTCCAGTCTATAGAGCAACCGCTCTCCAAGCGATAGAGCAGTCGCTCTCTAACCTATAGAGCGACCGCTCTCCAGTACTATAGAGGCATCGCTCTCCAATCTATAGAGCAATGCCTCTCCAACTTATAGAGCGACCGCTTTCACGGTAAACTCCGACACGACCATGCGGGGCGTTTTCAACGGAATACCATTGGTGCTCTTCACCGAACTCTGGGTGACCACCTGCAACGTGTAATCCGTGCCCGCCGCAAGCCCCGCCGGCACGATGACCTTGAGGGTCTTGGGCTCGTTCACCGCGATGCTCGCGACCTTGACCTTGCCGCCGCTGTTGTCCACGAAGTACACGCCGGCCTCATCCTTATGCGCCTCGTCCGCCTCGACTTTGAGGCCGTGGCCGCGAATGGTGAGGATGCTGCCCAGGGTGGCGGTCTCGTCGATAGTGCCCGTGGCTTCGTCCACTGCCTCGCCGATGTGGCCGTTGTCCCCTTCAATGCCCGCAAATGACACTTTCACCGTGTCGCGCAGGTACTGCCGGAAGGCGGCGGATGAACTCATGCGCGCTTCGGGATGCGCGCCCTCGTTCAGGTGGGTCTCATCGCCGGAATACTCGCCGGGGAGGCGCATCCGCAGGTTAAACAGCGGCGTCTTGACCCGGTAGCCGTCGGCCACCAGGTAGTAAATCAACTCCAGGGCCGCATTCGTGCCCTCCTCGATCACCTTGGGGTCGGTCTGAATGTTGTAGACCTCCGCCTTGCTGGCGATGCCATGGACGTCCAGCTCGGGCTGGAACTCCGCTTTGAGATTGTAGGGTTTCTTGGCATCGGGAAGAAACGCGTGTACAAACCGCGCCACGATGTTATGGATGACATCGCGGGTCTGAAAATCAAGTGCCATAATGGCCTCCTTGTGTGAGTTGGTGCCTGAGCCTGTCGAAGGCTGTGGCGGTACTAGGGGTATATGAACGCCGGCGATCCCGTAGGGGAAACGCCGGTAATTCACGAGGATATATGGATATAGAGCGATTATACTGTGTGTATGGGGGGGGGGAGGGGGGGATACGAATGAGCAATGAACAGGGAGCAATGGCTGGCGCAGGTCGCTGCAAAGGCTCCCGGGGCTGGCGAGGGCCGCTTTGGGGGCGCCGGGGGAGGCTTTCTGGGACTTTGTCAATGCACACCTAACGTTCATGGGGACAGTATAGCATGAGAAAAAAAAGTTTGTCAAGCGAATTTTGTGAAAATAA
>JAITMZ010000010.1 GCA_031290725.1 Spirochaetaceae bacterium | reverse complement strand
CCCCCCGGGGGGGGGGGCCAGACACGCGCGGCGGATTACACGTTGACGCTGGACACAGTTACCGCCACTGGGGACGGGACTTTTGTTCTTCCCGCGAACTTGGTCAAAAAGATTACAATTACCAAGCTGGTCCTGATGGACAGCGTTACCGCGATTATCGAGGATATAACTAGTGTGAATATAACCTCGCCCATCCTCGCTGGTAACAGCTACTCGGGCAGGTTAATTGCTCCGCAGGCGATTATCGGGGATTCGAAGTACGCGAAGCTCAGTATAGAAAATACAATTGCAGCCTTGACCGGCAGCTTGGTGTCGGATACAGGAGAAATTCCCGGTAGCGGAGAGCAGGTCTATATCGTTGGCAATACGGCCATATCCACAGTGCCGGCGAATATTCCTCGTATCACGGTGACCGGACGCCTCACCCTCAAGGACAACATTGAGATGGGTATTCCGGTAACGGTGGGCGAATTAAAATTGGATGACAAGACCTATACCGCAATGGACGCCGCCCCCCTGACGGTGAAAAAGGGTGTTTCAATCGGCGGTACAATTGCCGGAACCGGCGGCGTTATTCTCTCCGGCACGGTGTCCGGGCATTTGACCCTGACCGGCCCCACAACACTGAAGGGAGCGGTTACCGTGGAAAATGTCCTGTCGGTTAACAAAGATGCCACCCTGAAGGTGGACGGCGCCCTTACGGTGAAGGGTGTCCTTGATTTAGACCCTTCGGTAACCCTTACCGGCGAGGAAGGCAGCAGTATAATCCTGATCAAGAGCAGCTTCGTTCACGGCGGAAAAAACTGTAGCATGGCCTTTGACGGCGGCCCGGGCACGTACAAACCGGTGGACAGCACCAGTTGGGCCACCGGCACCCCAGATACTGTGAGCGACAAATATACCCTCGTTGCGAAATATAGCACTGCGGGATTGAAGATTGAAAGCGCCGAACAAACAGGAAATGTGGTCATGATAAAAGTGAACGGCAGTATTGCAGGCGGTGTTCAAGGTTACTCATTATGGAATGATTCGCCGACCCCTATTGCGGACGTCTATGGCCAAGACCCGGTAACCGGCGCTGCAACGGACTATGCGCTCATCACCATCGGCGGCATCGCTGGGGCCGTGGAAAACTATACGCAAAACTGGGCTTCGATGACATATCTCCCGCTCGCAAAATATTATGCGATGGAATGGCCGGATTGGGGGAAGCGTATCACCGACCTTGAAACCGGGGAAGTCCGCTACACCGGCGGTTTGCCGACAGGATCGTACGAGACTGAAACTGCCGTCAATTCGCATTTCCCCGCAGCGGGCGGCGAATTTACCTTCATGCTTCATAAGGGCAGCAAAGACTCCCATATCGTCGTGCAATTTGACGGCGGCGGCGGCAAGAATGCTCCCACCGGCAACAGGGTCGTCATCGACTACGGCGGTGCGGTCTGGCAATAGCAACCCCCACTGGAGCCCTCCCCTCCCCCCGTGCCGATACACTAGGAAAGCCGCATGGTGACCCACGTTTTCCCTGCGCCCCCATCCTCCGGTATGGCGAAACACCAGGTCTTCACCGCTGAACATGCCCCCAGGTAGTCCCTCACCGCCTGCTGTAAAATCCCCTCGCCCTTTCCGTGGATCACCGCGAATTCCCCCATGCCGTGAATCACCGCCAGGTCAACCTGTTGTTCCAACGCCTTGAGGGCATCCCTGGTCCGCATTCCCAACAGGCGCAGCTCCAGCACGGGATGCCGAACCGCGAACCCCTCCGGGGCGTACTCCACGGACACCGGAAGGGGCATGGCGGCATTGGCCGGAGGCGCTATGGCCGTCATATCGGCCTCGTCCGCGGTAAGTTTCACGCTGCCTGCCTGCACAACCCAGGCGCCCCGGGCGGCGGGACGGAGCAGCACCCCGGAACCGCGGAGAGATTTGAGCCGCACCTCCACACCGGGGGCCAGGGCGGGGATGAGCGGCGGGTCAAGGGCATTGGTTTTGTCATCCGGCTGCATAATTTCGTTTGACGGCTCGATTGATAAGTCAGGTGTATTAAGTTCGTTTTTTAACCTATCCGTATCCGCCTGAATGTCGGCGAAAAATTGCTTCACTTTTTTGGTTTTTTCACGGGTAATTTCCCCTTCCCGCAGCTCCCGCACCAGATTTTCCAGGGCATTGCGCTTTTCATCCCAAAATTGCCGTTCCTGACGAAACAGCGCGTCCCGAAGTTCCGTCTCCCTCAGGCGGTTTTCCACGGCTTTTTCTTCCACCTTGAGGGATTTTTCCTCCAGTTTTTTCTCCCGCGCCGCCAGTTCCTTCCCCAGACAATCCGCTTCCGCCAGGCGCTCCGTGAGACCCCGGATCAGGGCGGACACGTCGCTGAGGCCGGAATCCAGGTACGCCCACGCCTTCTCCACGGTGGCCGCCTCCAGGCCGCTCTCTTTCGCCATATCCAGGGCAAGACTCTCCCCAGGCACCCCCGGCAGGATATGGTACGACGGGATGAGGGCCTGACGGTCAAACTCCACCGAGGCGTTGACACACTCCTTTTTTGTCCAGCCGTAATTTTTCAGAGCGCCGTGGTGGGTGGTCACCAAAACGAAGGTACGGTGGGCGATGAGGGTGTCCAGAATCGCCATGCCCAAGGCGCCGCCTTCCTGGGGGTCGGTAGCGCTTCCCAGTTCGTCCAGCAGTACCAGGGCACCCTCTCCGGCGCTGCGGAGAAACCGGGCGATGTTCTTGACGTGGGCGGAGAAATTTGACAGGGATAAATCGATGGATTGCCCGTCGCCTATATCCGCGAAGACTTGAGAGAAACAGGGCAGCGCTGTCCCCTCCGCCGCGGGAATGGGAAAACCGCTCTGGTTAAGCAGTGCCAGCAGGGCGAAGGTCTTGATCGCTACGGTTTTGCCCCCCGCGTTGGGCCCGGAGATGATGATCACCCGCTTCCCTGCGTCAAAGCACAGGTCGATAGGGATGGCGCCCCTTCCCAGCAGGGGATGCCGCGCACCGATGAGCGCCGCACCGTACCGGGCGTTCTCCGCAAAAATTCCGTTGGTCTCGATCCCCCAGCGGGCCGCCGCCAATGTGCAATCCAGGCGGATCATGGTTTCCAGGGCCGTGCAAAAGTTGTCGTGACCGGGGGAAATTGCCGCGGTGAGCTCCTGCATGATGCGCCGGATTTCCCTGTCCAGGCGGAATTGCTCCTGGGTAAGATCGTTGCTTTTCTGTACCACGTCTTCCGGCTCAATGAACACCGTCTGCCCGCTTTGGGACACCTCGTGAATGATGCCTCGGATTTTTCCCCGGTGCGGAGCCTTCACCGCCAGAACCTGTCTGCCTCCCCGCAGTACCGGCACATTGGACTGAAAAGCCACGCCGTTTGCGGCCAGGTGTTTTTTGATGGCGTCGTCGATGTCCCGACTGATTTTCTCTATGCTTTTTCGGATAGCCCGGAGCTCCGGAAGATCCCGGATTGCACCATCCCTGTCTATCACCCGGGCGATGTGGGCTTCCTGTTCCGCCAGGCTAGGCAGCGATGCGGCCCGCGCGGCTAGGGATGGAAAGGTGCCCGTTGGCTGGGGCGCGTATTCCCCGGAATTTCTGGAAAGCCCCCGAATTCGACCCGCAAAAATCGACACTGCCCGGCAAAAAAACAGAAGCCGACGGGCATGTTCCGGCGTCAGGGTGTCTCCTGCTGTGGTCAGGTGCCGGAACACCGTTTCCACGGGCTGCCAGGGTGTAATGGCCGCAGGAAAACCGCCGTTCAGGTAGCGGGTCCATTCGGCTGCCTCTTCCTTGAGCCCCTCCATTCCCTCCGGCACGGGCAGCCGTTCAGTCAGATGCGCCCGGCCTTCCTCGGTAATGCAAAATTCCGCCACCCTATCCCGGACGCGGAAATAATCCAATACCTGAAGGGTCTGTGTATCCATATTGCCCTGTATAACTGGCACATCGAAAACCTCGGTTAGATTTTTCGATGTACTCCGCTTTCGCGTATCGCAAATGCGGTTTAAATTGGAACACCTAAAAAAGTTGAAGCTTTTAGAAGTGCCTTATAGTATAATACGCCGGGCATTCTCCGTCACATCCAGGGAATGTCCGCTGCGAACATAGTACAGCCAAACGCGGCACTCCTTTTTGCGAATAGATTTGGCCGCGTAGTAATAACACGCCATTTGGCGGTAATGTAAAGAAGGTATTTCAGACTTGTCGCTTTTGAAGTCCACCACATGTACCATGTCAAACGTCTCAAACAGCAAGTCGATAACCCCCTCAATATAATAGGTGCGATTGGGGTTATCCGGTACATACCGAAGAACACGAAAATTATATTCGCTTTTTAACCAATGCGCGTTTTGTGCCATTTGTCCCAGTTCGGAGGACAGAAAATTATCCAGCAGCCGCCTACCCTCGATTATCAGGGCTTTGCATTGGGAATCGGTCAGATTGCTCGAAATTGAAGAAGGGATTATCGGATGGGTATGCGCAAAAAAAGATGACGCGCAGATATGCACGATTGTACCAAAATCAGCGGCGTTCACCCAGGGAAATATGTCGCTCCGGCCCTGGGGGGGTCCGTCAGCCTGGTATTCCAAGCGTTTCACCCCCAGGGCAAAAAAGTCCATATTTTCCACCAACGCCGTGGGTGCGATGCGATTGAAAATCGGTTTAGCGCTGTGGACAAGCGCGGCATCCCGGTAGAGCGGCACGAGTTTGGAACGGACATTCTTCTTGACGGCGGTGTGCCGGGGGCCGGAGGCATCGCTGCGGGCCAGCTTTGGGATAAACTCCAAGGTGGGGAAAAAGTGCGGCGGCGGATTGCCCCGGTGGTCCAGGCGCGAGACAAGGGCGGGCAGGAGCAGACCGAAAAAGGTGTCGTTGTCGATGATGGTGTCGCCGGGGCGGCTGATCTGGGCGGCGAGTTTTTCTTCCACCGCGGACTTGAGCCGGGGGAAGGCGCTTTCCTCCGGCCTGCCGCCGGTTTTGAGCGGAAAAGCGCCGGTGAGGTAAATGCGGCTTTCCGCCCTGGTCATGGCAACGTACAGAAGGCGCCGAAGTTCGGCCCGCTTCTGGTTTTTTTCTTCTTCCCTGGCTTTTTCAAAAAAATAGTTGTTCCTGAGGGAAGTGTCGGCGGTTATTTTTTCCCGCCCGAAAAAAGGTTCAGGCACCGGCAGTTTGACCGTGAGACGCTTGCCTCCTCCCCGCTCCATCACCGACACGATTTCCGAAATCGCATATTTTGCGTGGGAACCGGCGCCGCACAGAAAGACCACCGGAAATTGCAGGCCCTTGCTTTTGTGCACGCTCATGATGCGCACCCCGCCGGTCCGCTCAAGGGGCACGGTCAAATCGGTGATACGCTCCCCGGTTTTTTGCGTCTCCGAGAGGAGTTCCACAAAGCCGCTGAGCCCGCCGCCGTTCACGTCGCACCGCCGGGCCAGCTCGAATAAATAGTCGTACAGCTCCCGATAGGGCAGCACGGTACTGTTCCACAGGGTCTCGTAGCGGTAGCCCCGGTCATACCAAAGGGCGGTCAAAAGTTCACAGGCCGAGGCTGTTCGGCTTTTTTCCCGCAGCCGCCGGTATAAATCTCCGGCCTTTTGGTAGCGTTCCTGTTCATCCGGGGAAAGCTCCGTAGGACAGAAGGGTGGTACGTCCTGCCCCGCAGCGGAAAGGGTGCACATACACGCCGCCAGACTGTCGTAGGACATACCCACCAGGGGCGAGCAGAGAACCGCCGAGTAGGCCCCACGGTCGCCGGGGAACACCACCAGACGCAAAAAACGAAGAATATCGTTCACCGGAGCATCCACAAAAAAACTGCCGATACTCTCGCTCACATAGGGGATGCCCAGACGAAGAAGTTGTTTTTCAAAATGCCTTAATTTGCCCAGGGATCGTAGCAAAATTGCCGCATCCCCGTACTCAGCGATGGCGCCGCTCTCCTTGAGGCTGCGGATTTTTTGCGCCACAAAACCGGCCTCGGATTCGGCATCCGGCAGGGATTGATCGATGGGGACACCCGGGGGATTATCGGAGATGCCGTCATTCGCGGCATCGCTGTCCAGGATGCACAGACCGATTTCCGGGGCAGGGGAACCGGCGGCCGAACCGGAAACACCCGGCGGCGCGCATACCGGCATGTAGGCGGCTTCGTAGGGAGGCACGTCGTCATTCCGCAAAAAAATTCCGGCGTATTCTCCGAGGCTCTCCGTGCCGGCGGGATCAACAACTCTGTTGCAATCAAAGCGGGTGCCTCCGAAAAAAGCATTGAACCAAGCGATGAGTTCCGGCGCTGATCGGTAGTTGTTTTGTAAACGCAGGGTTACTCCGGCGCCATCGGTTTCCATCTGCCGGCTCAAGGAACGAAACACCGAAACATCCGCGCCCCTGAACCGATATATCGACTGTTTTTCATCCCCCACAAAGAACAATTTGTTTTGCTCCAGGTCCCGCGCTTCCGGCACCTCCGCCGATTGAGCGTCCTTTTTTTCCGCCAACAGAAAGAGCAGATCCCGTTGGAGGCTGTTGTTGTCCTGAAATTCGTCGATCATGATCGCCCGGTAGGCGGCCTTCTCGTCGGCCCGGATGTCCACCTGCTCTATCAGAGTTTTCCGCGCCATCCGCGCCACATCGTTGAAGGAGAGCACCCCTTCGTTTCGCTTTTGCCGCAAAAAAGCCCCATGAAATTCCGCCAGAAGGTCGAACACGGAAAAAAGCGCCGCCCCCTGGCAGATGAAAATAGCCACCGACGAAAAAAGCCCGGTCAGGCCGCGCATCTTTTTCACCAACTCCGTTATGGGATGTTTCGCGCGGATGGGCAGCCTGTCAAAGCGGATCACCAGGTCCAGGAGTTTTTGGACCGCCTGGGGAATAGCTCGCCGGTTTTGCGGAGGTTTTTCCAAGATTTCCGCAAAAAATTTGTGGATGTCCGCGCTTTTGGGCAGCCTCCGATGGGAACGCCGGATCTCTTCCGCCAGAGGCGCGGCGAAGGCAGCAAGCTGACCCTCCGGCGGATCCGCATCCCAGAGAGCGCAGAAGTTCTCCAAAAGACCGGTGATTTCTATAGTCAGCCGACCCCACTGTTCGGCGACCTCCGCAACTTGAGCCTGTGCGTCCTGGGCAAAGTCGATGCCGCCGTCTAGGGTGGCCCATTGATAGGCGGTGTCCGCAAAGAGGGAACGGGCGAGATTTTCCGGGGTCTCCAGGGAAAACAGGGCTCGCAGGCCGGGATTATTCCGATGGGCCAGCACAAAAGGCAGGGCGCCGGCCTCAGCCATTTCCCGGCAGCGCCCGTCATCAATAACGAAATCCGGCGGGATGCCGTAACGGTTCGCTGACCGCATCAGAATAGTACCGCAGTAGGAATCCAGGGTCTGTATCCGGGCACGGTAAAATGAGTTGATGGCTTCCTGGGCTCGCTCGCGGAAAATTCCTTTTCCCCGATGGGCGATCTCTGAAAGTTGGTCGTAAATTCGGGTGTACATTTCCGCCACCGCCTTGTTGGTAAAGGTGAGGGCGAGAATTTGTTCCATTTTTATACCGTTTAAAATCAGAAAGGTATAACGGCAGGCAAGTACGTAGGTTTTGCCTGATCCGGCGCCAGCCGCGGTTACGGCGTTATTGCGACAAAGCACAGCCGCCCGCTGTTCATCGTTCAGTTTCTTAAAAACATCTGCCACGTCAATATCTGACGGGAATCTCCAGTGATCCATGGGGGAAGTATATCAAGGTATACAAAAAAAAACAAGCGAATCGAGAGTAGCCTCAAGTTAGTTAATCAAGATACCTCGCTGCAAGCAGCGGGGTATGAAACCATCGCCCCAAATCAACGTGTCATTCAGGGCTCCTGCATTTACTTTTTTTCACCCTGAAATACCTGTAAAAGCACAGGGATTCAGAAAAAACCTAACCGCAAAGGCGAAAAAGTCAAATAAAAGTAGTGGTTTACCCCTGAAACTTCTTCGACTTTTCGCCTTTGCGGTTGAATTGCGAATTGCTGGGGTTCGCTCGTTCATAGGCAAATTCGGTAGCGAGAGATTTCATGCAAAAGAAAATCTACGAGGAATAATTTTTACGGCGATGGTTTTGAGTATCTAACCTAGGGCGAAGTCATAGACGCGCGGATCAGAGAAGGTTATATATTGTCAGGGGTGTGTATTTGTGCCCGCCGCCGTGCCCGCCGGAATTGTATGGCCTAAGCTCCGATTTGTAAATCACCACCCGGTCGGCAAGCCCCTGTAGATTCAGTTCCAGAGGCGTTTCGCCCAGCTCCTCACGGAGCGAAAAGCCAGATGCCGGCCGCCGCCCCTTCCTCGCCAAGGTGATGTGGGGGGTATACACACGCCGTTCCGCCGGCCTGAATGGATATCCTTCCCGGTTTCCCGCCGCCGCCAGACACGCTTCGATCTTAGCGGCCAAGCTCGCCATGTGATTTTTCCCTTTCGCGATTTCCAGTGCCAGCACCTTCGCCCGCCTCATCGGCCCCGGCGGCAAAGTGACAACGCTTCCGGTGTCAAAGGGTATGGCCGCCGCATCCTCCGTTGCCGCACTCACCACTTCCCCCAGCAAATCCAGCCCCCGGTCATCGATGTCTCCCAGAAAAGCTATGGTGATGTGCAGGTTTTCCTCGGTGGTCCAGTGCCAAGACCGGTACATCTCCTGCAAAACCCAAAAATTCCCCGGGCTGGAGCAAAAAAAATCCCGCGGAACCGGCAGCCCTATAAATACTCGCATTTGGAGATAAGGGGATTCGAACCCCTGACTTCTAGCTTGCAAAGCTAGCGCTCTAACCAACTGAGCTATACCCCCATTACAAAAAAATCGAAGACGATAAACATCTTCGATTTTATAAAAAACAGGGTTAGAAAGAAAGAAGAGAGGCGAAGCGGGATGGAAACCTTTCTCAAAGAAAGGAGGTGATCCAGCCGCACCTTCCGGTACGGCTACCTTGTTACGACTTCACCCT
>JAITMZ010000093.1 GCA_031290725.1 Spirochaetaceae bacterium | reverse complement strand
CTATGCGTTTCCCCTGATAGATAATTTTCTGTATCAAAACGACGTGGGGGATTTTGACAATATGTCTGCGTTTTTTAACGTCAAGGCCCAATATCCGGGGATAGCCAAGGTCTGGTTTTCCTTTTATCTGGACGAAATCAACGTGCTTGAAAAAAATGTTTTGGAAAAAGACCGGGCCATGTTTGCCTGGCAGATGGGAACTTCCGTGCAGGTTCCCCATCTACCCTTTTCCTCCATACAACTGCGGTATACCAAACTTGAGCCCTATGTCTATACCCACACCCGGGATTTGATGCCTTGGTACGGCAGTCACCCCATGGAAACGGCCTATGTAAACAACGGTCGCAGTCTGGGATACTATCTGCCCCCCAATTCCGACGAACTCCTGCTCCGGTTTGAGACAACCCCCTCGGTGAGTACCCTGTGGCACTTCCAGTACCAGATGATCCGTCACGGTGCGGAATACGGCAGGAGCGCGGTGGACGGCAGCTCGCTGCTGTCGGAACTTGACCCCGACGGCAGGGCAACCAAGGACGTGCTGCGGAAAGCCTTCCTCCACGACGGGGCATACCAGTGGATGCACGTCTTCAAGGTGGGCACCGAATACCGGTTTGCCCGGGCGCCGGTGCGGCTTTTCGCTGAGGCGGGGGTGGTGATTTCCTACTTCACCAACATACCGGATCCAGGTACCGGAACCGTAAATCCATATGCGAATTTCGGCGGCAAAGCGGGCGAGGGCACCTCTCATAACTATAAAATTATCGACACGCCGGAGTACCCCAAGGCGAATAGCTTCATCGCCGCCGTCGGCGTGCGAATTTTTCCGTGACTTAAGGAGGAGTGGGTATGATTATTCGTTCCAAGGCACCCCTTCGGCTGGGTTTGGCCGGGGGCGGTACCGACATCGCATCCTATTATCGTCTCTACGGCGGCTGCATCCTGAATGCCGCCATCGACATGTACGCCTACTGCGTCATCGAGCCGGATGAGACCGGCCGGGTGGAATTTGTGGCGGCAGACTTGGACCAACGGGCAGTCTATGACGGATCCCCGCCCCTGGATATTGCCGGGAAGCTCAAACTGCATTCCGGGGTGTATAATCGTCTGATGGCGGACTTCGGTTCCAACGACCGGTGGCGCGCGGTGGGGGAGCAATTGCGGCGGGGCTTCAAAATGACCACCTATTCGGACGCCCCTGCGGGTTCCGGCCTGGGTTCGTCCTCCACCCTGGTGGTGGCCATGCTCAAGGCCTATGTGGAGTGGCTCAACCTGCCCCTGGGGGAATACGACATGGCAGCCCTGGCGTACCGCATTGAGCGGGAAGACTTGGGTCTGGCGGGGGGCAAACAGGATCAGTACGCCGCTACCTTCGGGGGGTTCAATTTTATGGAATTCAACGCCGACGAAAAGGTGCTCGTCAATCCCCTCCGCCTCAAACGCTGGATACGGAACGAACTGGAGGCGTCCTTGGTTTTGTATTACACCGGCGTGTCCCGGGAAAGCGCCAACATCATTACCCAGCAGATAGCCGCTACCACCGTAGAAGCCGGTTCGACGGACGGGAACGCGGCCCGGGCGGCAAAGAACCTGGAAAACATGCACGAGCTGAAGCGTCAGGCGGTAATCATGAAGGAGGCCATTCTTCGGGGGGATTTTGCGGGCTTCTCCCAATGCCTCCGGGACGGTTGGCTGGCCAAAAAAAACAGCGCCGACGCCATTTCAAATCCGTTTATCGACGGTCTCCACGATTTTGTCCTGGAACACGGCGCACAAAGCGCGAAGATCTCCGGCGCGGGAGGCGGGGGCTTTATGATGGTCTACTGCGATCCCTGTCATCGAATCAGGGTAATAAACTCCCTTAAAAAACAGGGCGGTGTGGTGATGACCCCCAGTTTTACCGAAACAGGAACACAGGCATGGACTATCTACGACAACTGATCAACCGGTATCCGGTTTTGGTGCCCCTTGAAGGGGATGTTCGCGCAGCCTACGGGCTTCTGGAGGGGGCATTTTCTTCCGGCGGGAAACTCCTGGCGGCGGGAAACGGCGGGTCCAGCGCCGATGCCGACCATATAGTAGGCGAACTGGGCAAGGGGTTTGTAAAAAAACGCCCGGCCCTTCCGGATTTCCAGGCCGCACTCTGTGCCCTGGACTCCGACACCGGCGCCCTGCTTGCGGCGAACCTTGAGTGCGGCCTTCCGGCGTTGGCCCTCCACGCCCACACGGCCCTGGCCACCGCCACGGCCAATGACCGGGGCGCGGAATTTGTGTACGCCCAGCAGGTGTATTGCTACGGCGCGGCGGGGGATGTATTTTTGGGCATATCCACCTCAGGGAATGCCCGGAACGTGTATCTCGCAGCGGTCACGGCGAAAGCCGTGGGTATGAAGATTATCGCCCTCACCGGCGGTACCGGCGGGAAACTGGGAAAGATCGCCGACACCGCAGTTATCGTACCGGAAAACGAGACCTTCAAGATACAGGAACTGCATCTACCGGTGTATCACGCCCTGTGCCTGGCCCTGGAGGAGCGTTTTTTTTCAACATGAAGGTGGTTATCATGGCGGGCGGGAAGGGGACGCGGATCGCGCTGGCGGCGCCGGGCATCCCCAAGCCTATGATTTCGCTGTGCGGCAAGCCCATTTTGGAGCACCAGATCGGGTGTCTGGCTGCCCAGGGCCTCAGGGACGTCACCATCGTTACGGGCCATCTCGGCTCAGCCATCACGAATTATTTTGGAGACGGGAGCCGGTTTGGGGTGCGTATTTCATATTTTCAGGAGACCGCACCCCTGGGTACCGGGGGTGCGCTTTTTTGCCTGGATGGTTTGGGCGGCGATTTTCTCCTCATCAACGGCGACATCATCTTCGACGTGGACTTTGAGCGCCTTATTGCTTTTCACCGGCAGAAAAACGCCCTGGCGTCCCTGGTGTCCCACCCCAATAACCATCCCTACGACAGCGGCCTGCTCCTCGTGGACAGGGAAAACCGGCTCACCGGCTGGCTCACCAGGGAGGAACCCCGGCTCTACAATCACAATCTGGTGAACGCCGGGATTCACGTGATTTCCGCCGGTTTTTTGGCGCAATTTTCCGGCTTTCGAGGGTGCAAGGTTGACCTGGACCGGGAGCTGCTCAAGCCGTCGATTCCCGGGGGGCGCATCTTCGCCTATAAAACCCCGGAATACATCAAAGACGTGGGGACGCCGGAACGCTGCCGGGAGACCGGGGAGGATATTCGCGCGGGGAGGGTAGCCGCCCGAAGCCTGCGCCGGAAACAGCGGGCGGTGTTCCTGGACCGGGACGGCACCATCAACCAAGCGGCGGGGTTTATCAGCCTGCCTGAGGACTTGGTGCTGCTGGACGGCGCGGGTGAGGCCCTCCGGCGGATAAACGACGAAGGGTACCTCGCGGTGGTGGTGACTAATCAGGCGGTGATCGCCCGGGGGGAATGTTCGCCGGAGATGCTCGATAGGATTCATCAGAAGATGGAAACCGAGTTGGGCAGGGCCGGCGCCTTCATCGACGCCCTGTATTACTGCCCCCATCATCCCCACAAGGGCTTCCCCGGCGAGGTGCCGTCCCTGAAGATCGACTGCCAATGCCGGAAACCCAAGCCGGGGATGCTTCTGGCTGCCGCCGGGGACTACAACATTGACTTGGCCGCATCCTGGATGGTGGGCGACGATGACCGCGATATGGAAGCCGGCCGTGCCGCGGGGTGCCGCACTTTCCGGGGCACCGTCGTAGATTTCGCCGCAAGCCGCCTGATGAAATCCTTAAGCAGTACGG
>JAITMZ010000197.1 GCA_031290725.1 Spirochaetaceae bacterium | reverse complement strand
TGACCGTACCACCGATAATTGCGGCTGCTTCTCTTATCCCGGACGCAACCAAACTGCTGATCCAAAAGTATTATTTCGCGGACGGAAAAGAACACGCTTCCGCTGTTGCTTAGAGGAGAAGGGGTGAAGTTTTCCCTCGTTATTGACAGCCCGTTTTTTTTGATGAGCCTTGCCGGCGGCAGCAGCGCCGCCGGCTGCCGCGTGCGCTTAAACGGCACTGATATATGCCGGGCTTTCGGATGGGCTGTGAATAGTAACAAAAATGGCACAAAGCCAAGGTTAGCAAGGGCTCCTGGCGCCTGAAAAAAAAGCCGCAAACCACGGCGTCGCGGTTTGCGGCTTAATTAACAGGGTAAAGAGCGTCCTGCGAAAAACGCCTTACATAGCTTCCAGATCCACCGCGTCCTGAATCTCTTCGGCATTGGCCTTCATCTTTTTGATGGCCCGGATTTCAATCTGCCGGACGGTTTCCGGGGAAATGCCCATCTCGTCGCCGATAGTTTTAAGAGTCTGCTTCTCGCCGCCGTCGAGCTGATAGCGGTAGATCAGGATGCGCCGCTCCCGGTCTTTGAGCCGGGAAAGGAAACGGCGGGTCATTCTCCTGCTGGACTTCCGCAGGAGCGCCCGTTCGGGGTTCCAAGTGTAGTCTTCGCAGAGATCCACCATCTGGGCGCCGTCAGCATCGCCCACATCACTTTCCAGGGAAATCAGGCTGCTGGAAATGTTCAGAATGTATTCCACATCATTTTTTTCCATGTGGACATATTGGGCGATTTCGTCGGTGGTGGGCTCGTGCTGCAGGGTCTGGCTGAGCACATGATACGCCTTCCGGATCTTGCGCAGGGATTCTTCCTTCCGGTGGGGAAGCCGAATGGTCCGGCTCCGGTTGGCAAGGAAGCGGGTTATCGCCTGATGAATCCACCAGTTCGCATAGGTGGAAAAGCGTACGTTCCGGTTCCAGTCGTATTTGTCCACCGCCCGCATGAGGCCGATGTTCCCTTCCTGAATAATATCCATAAAAGAAACCGCAGAGGTCAGATAGATCCGCGCGATTTTGATCACTAACCGTAAATTGGCCTCGATAAGCCTGCGTTTGGCCTGTTCATCCCCGTTCTGAATCTGGCGGGAAAGCTCAAGTTCTTCCTCAAACGTGAGCAGGGGTATATGTTTGATCTGATCGAAATAGGCCTGCAGGGTATCATCGGTGTCGGCAAAAAGTTTTTTCGTCCTGGTTTCCATAATCTTAAATCCTCCGAAGCTGTGCTTCATCCTACATCTAGCAAATTTCATGCCAAGGCTGGCAAGCCTGAACGCCTGAATCATAATTCATTGTATTATAAGGAATTATAAAATCATTCGAGAAACCACGGAAAAAATTGAGCAATTTTTGTATGAAAATTTATACACAAAATCAAAAAAAATACTATGCATAGCACTTAACGGCTCAAAAATCATGGTATAGTATTAAAAAGATGATTGAATATATTGCGCCCTACAACATTGATGACCGGGTTCTTGCCAGGGGGGCGGAATTATTGGCCGCCGGGGGGCTTTTGGCCTTTCCTTCGGATACCAGCTGGTGCGTTGCCTGCTCGTTAAAGTCAAAGGACGGGATAAAGCGGCTCCGGCAGCTCTCCGGCGAGCGGGACGAGCGGCATTTTACCCTGCTCTGCGCAGATATTTCCCAATTTGGCGAATTTTGCTCTCTGGACAATACCCGTTTCCGCCTGATCAAGCGTCTTTCGCCGGGGCCTTACGTGTTCATTTTAAAGACCCTTTCCGGTACGGACAAGGCGCTGGGGCTCCGCCGCCGGGAACTGGGGATACGCATCCCCGATCACCCCATCCCGCTCGCGGTGATTGGCGCGCTGGGGACGCCGCTGTACTCAATTACCGCGAAAAAAAGCATGATCTCAGGCGGCGGCGCGGGGGGCGCATGGGAGTAGACGGGTTCGCCGGACAGGGCGGCTGACTCGTCAGTCAAGGAGACTGACGGCACGGAGCTCCCCCCCATCCCGGAGGAGGATCTGTTTGAAGGGGGGTGGGAGCTGGAGGCCATTCCGGGGATCGGTCTGATCATTGACGGGGGGGAGGAACAGACGCGGATCTTTTCTACCATATTGGAGCTTATCGGCGACGAGGTGCGGCCGGTCAGGCGGGGAGCGGGACAGTGGCCGGTGTAAAGGCGGCGGACAAACTACAGGGAAGCGGCTTGTCCTGGGTACGGGTGATATTCCGGCGGCGGCTGCTCGTTATCATCCTGCTCACCCTGCAGGCGCTCTTTTTTGGCGCCATTATCGGGAGCTCCAGTTTACAGTATAGCTCCGTTTCCCGGGCGCTGATCCCCATCAGCTTTGCGGTGTGTCTCTATATTCTCAACAAGAAGGAAAAACCCGCCTACAAACTCACCTGGATCATGCTGATCCTTATCGTGCCGATTTTTGGGGGCATTTTCTACATCGTGTTTACCATACAGTCGAGTTCCCGAAAGCTCAGGCGACAGACGCACAAAACCGACGCCGCCCTGCGGCCCCTGTTCCTGCTCCCCGGCGATTCCCTGCCCCGGATTCTTGAGGAGTACCGGGACTGCGCGCCCCAGGTGCGCTATTTGCAGGAATTCGCGGGGTTTCCGGTGTACCGGCGCACCAGGACCGCGTACTTTCCTTCGGGGGAAGCGTTCTTTGAACGGTTGCTGCCGGAGCTGGAGAAGGCGAAAAAATACATCTTTTTGGAGTTTTTTATCCTG
>JAITMZ010000183.1 GCA_031290725.1 Spirochaetaceae bacterium | reverse complement strand
GCCCCCTCATGTGGAGGCGCTTTTTTTGGATCGGACATGGACCGTGCTGGTATCGTCCTTCGCGGAGTTTCCCGCCGGGACACTGCTTCCCAGGGAACAACTCTTGAGCGTCCTGGCGGCGGGGGAAGGGGACTATTTGTTTCAGGTAGATCCCAGTTTCGGCACGCGGCGCAAGTCCATGGGGCCCCGGCGCAGTATGTCCGGCACCTCCCGCGAGGATGACGGACAAGCCTTCATCCTGGTCACCAGGGTGCACAAGCAGTTGCTGCGGCCTCCGGACCGGCTTCCCTGGATGCAAATCATGGGTGCGGCACTGGTGGCGCTTTTTTTGTTCTGTGCCATCGTGCTTACTGCTATTGTGCGCTCCATTTCCCGGTCGGTCACCCTGTTGGACCAGGCAACCGGACGGATCGCTGCCGGCGACCTGGACACCACCATTGACGTGCGGGGGAGTAACGAAATCAGTTCCCTGAGCCATTCGCTAAACGCCATGCAGAAGTCCCTCAAGGAGTCACAGCATCGCCGGAGCCGGTTCATCATGGGGGTGAGCCACGACCTGCGCACACCCCTGGCACTGATCAAGGGCTACACCGAGGCCCTGGCGGACGGCGTGGCGGAAACAGCGGAAATGCGGCACAAGTCCCTGGACATCATCCGCGCCAAAATTGAACAACTGCAGGACCTCATCGACGGCCTCATCGACGCGGCCAGTTTGGATTCCGGCAAATGGCGGAACACCCTGGGAAAAAAGCCCCTATTCCCCATCCTGTCCGCCTATGCGGCGCGGCTGGCTGCGGACGGTAACTTGCTGCACCGCACCGTCACCAGCGGCATCCACATCCCCGAAACCCTGGAAATTCCCCTGGATGAACGAATGTTGATCCGTATGCTGGAAAATATAGCGGGGAATGCGCTGCGATACACCGCTGAAGGCGGATCAATTCATCTGGCTGCGGAATGGCGGGATGGCGAAATAGCCATCACCATCGCCGACGACGGCTGCGGCATAGCAAAGGTGGACTTGCCCTACATCTTCGATCCCTTCTACCGGGGCAGCAATTCCCGCCGGGAAGACGGTCGGGGCTTCGGGCTTTCGGTGGTAAAAAGCGTGGCGGATTCCCACGGCTGGAAGGTCGACGTGCGGTCCGAGGAAGGACATGGCAGCGTCTTCACGGTACGGATCCAGTTACGAACCGGCGATTAGGATAAATCAGTGTTTCCTTAGGGTACGTGTAGCACCGAGGCAGAATTTCCACCTGGCGCCAGTGCCCGCTCGTGGTTCTCCGGGTCGGTAAATTCCTTCAGCCCTCCGACAAAATTGTAGAGATACGTTCCCGGCGGCAGAGGGATGTGGGCCTCGTAGAACCCCGGCGATGTTTCGGTCATCCCGTAGATGTAGGGATCCCAGCCGGTGAAACTTCCGCTCACCGTGATGGTTTGATTTTCTTTGCCCTGGTACACAAAACGCACCGGCCCTCCGGGGGTTTTGCCGGTTACCGGCTGGGGGGATACGGGAATCCGCACCTGGGACAAAAGTCCCACCGCCGGATCGTAGGTTGTTTCGGTGTTCTGCGGGTCAAAAATCCATAATCCGTCCACGATCAGCTTGTAGGCCACCACGGACATGTTTTCAGGGATTTTTAGCGCGTAAAAATAGATGGATCCCGCCGGTTTACCCTCTTTATCGGTCATATCCCGCCGCGTAAAGGGATGGATGACGCTGAAATTTTCAAAGTCGAAAACTATCGCCGCGTAACGGGCATTGATCTCCTGGGTAAACATCAGGTAGCCCTTTTTCAGCAGCGGGGGGCCCGCAACGGTCAATTCTGAAATGATCAAATCTAATTCGTTGGCCTCCGCGGGATCCACAGGGGCCGCGTTTTTTGCTTCCGCTCTTTGGGCACAGAGGGCGGACCCGCAAAAAAGGACGAGTAAAACAAGGGAGAGGCGCACTTTACCACGGTTCATACTCCGTGTATCGGCACATTTTCGTTTTTTCTTAAAAAGAAATAGTGAAAATTGACGAAGGCGGGGAGGAATAAAAAATAAATGCCGGCGCCTTGGGGAGTGCATTGCCTCAACAGGGTATGGCATAAAAAAACCACGGGCTTCTTGAGTCCGTGGTTTTGTCCGTTTGTTGGAGAGACAAGGATTCGAACCTTGGAAGGCTGAGCCAACAGATTTACAGTCTGCCCCCTTTGACCGCTCGGGAATCTCTCCATAAAAGAAACACAGGCTTATGCCTGCTCCAGCCAACTCAGGGACTCGAACCCTGGACCTGCGGTTTACAAAACCGCTGCTCTGCCGGCTGAGCTAAATTGGCACTTTTCACAAAGTATACCAACAAAAAAAAATTTTGTCAAGTACATACCGAAAAACCTGGCTAGATTTTTCGATAGGTTTCGCATATCGCAAATGCGGTTTAATCGATCTCGGGTTTAATACCCTATTACGAGCCCAGGGGCGGGGTATTAAACCCTCGTCACGAATGAATCAGTGCTTTCTTAAATGCTTTGCAGTACAGAATCCACTAATAATTGCAATTCCGTGTCACGGGACATTTCACCGGATTGCACCGCGTTGGGCAGGAGATAAATACCCCTATCCTTCACGATAACTCTGGGCTCGGCGCTTTCAAGAAATGCCAGCGGCCCGGTTATCGCGGCAAACAGGTGTTCCCGGGAGGAAAAACACACACCGTCCATGTATTGCACCATTTTCTAATCCTTGCACACAAAGTTACTGATTTGTGCTATACTGATATTCTATATGATTCGTACAAAAAAAACAAGGGGGGAATCCTCAAAAAACGCTTTTTTTTCTCCCGATTCGATGAACCGGGCGCTGCGGGGCATACTGGGTTCCCTGCTCGCCCTGATATTCCTCGCCACCGCCGGGGTGTTTGCAATGAAGCTTGCCAGACCGGGACAGGAATTGCGGCGGTCGGAACCGGTCCCCGCACAAAAAAATTGGGCAGCCAATACCGCTTACCTGCCCTTGGGACAGATTCGCACCAGCACAAAAGGGGACAACCCGGCAGAACCGGGGGCGCTGGTGCTCGTAACGCCCTGGTTTTCCTACCCGGCGGATGACGGCGCTTTTTACGAGGAACTGGCGCAAAAAACCCGGAAGATAAAGACGGTGATCGCCGAATACTTCGCGGGCCGCACCAAGGACAGCCTTCTATACCGCAATGAGGAGGCGGTGAAACAAGATTTGGTGCAAAAAATAAACGCCGAGTTGTTTTTGGGGCAGATACAAAACTTGTATTTTGACGATTATGTGTTTTTTGATTAGTTGTTTGATCCCGGTGCAACTTTTTTCTACGGCCGTGGTCTAATTTTATTATAGGGGGTCTTTGACATGGAAAAAACCTTTGTTTCACCGGCGGCGCAAATACTTATTTCGGTCACGCCCATTGTGGGGATTGTCATCGGGGGGGTGGTGATCTTTTTCTACCTGCTGTGGCGGCACCGGGAAATATCACTACAGATAAAGACAGGCACCTACCGGGAAAACGGTTTTAAGCTCCGGCTTTTCGCCCTCCTCACCGGCCTTTTGCTCATGGGCGTGGGGTTTGTATTAACGGTGGTAATCATCCTGGTTTCCGGGGTTTCCTACACCCTTCTGGGGGGCCTGATTCCCAGCGGACTGGGGATCGGTTTGCTGGTGTTTTACCGACTGCGCCCGGAAGGACGGGCAGAACGCGCATCAGATGCCATCGGTGGACAATGACGAGCTGCTGGTCCAACAGACTATCGCGGGGGACCTGAATGCCTTTGCGCAGTTGGTACGGACCTACCATCGGCGCATCACCGGATTGGGGATGGGATTCTTCAAAAACCGGACCGATACGGAGGATTTTGTCCAGGACGTATTTCTGAAGCTGTGGGCAAACTTGCGTTCCTTCCGGGGAGAATCCCGGTTTGCTACCTGGTGCACCCGCATTGCCTATAACACGGCGATTAATGCGGTGAACCGCCGCCGGGAATACGAAAGCATCGCCGACGAACATCTGCTGTTGAGCACCGACCGGAATCCGGAGGAAGCCCACCTTCGGAAGATAACCGGCGAGGCGGTGAATGCCGTCATCCGGGAACTGCCTAGGGAGTATGCTCTGTGTCTGGACTTGTATTTTTTTCACGATCTACCTTATAAGGATATCAGCGAAGTGACCAAACTACCGGTGAACACGGTGAAATCCCATATTTTTCGGGCAAAAAAATTGCTGCGGGCTAAA
>JAITMZ010000123.1 GCA_031290725.1 Spirochaetaceae bacterium | reverse complement strand
TCCTTGATGCAGATGGAATCCGCGCCGAATTCCGCATAGCGCTTGGCCAGGGCGGCGTAGGTTTCCTTGGTATGGTAGGGCGTGGTGGCATAGGAAATGGCCATCTGCACGTGTTTTCCGGTTTTCTTGGCGGCTTTTGCGGCGCGGTCCAGGTTGCGCGGGTCGTTGCACGCGTCGAATATGCGGAACACCGACACGCCGTTCTTGGCGGCCAGTTCCACGAACTTGTCCACCACGTCGTCCGCGTAGTGGCGGTAGCCCAGGAGATTCTGCCCCCGGAGGAGCATCATAATCGGCGTCTTGGGGAGGGCCGCCTTGAGGCTGCGGAGCCGTTCCCAGGGATCTTCGTTCAGGAAGCGGATACACGAGTCAAACGTGGCGCCCCCCCAGGCCTCCAGCGCCCAGTAGCCGATTTTGTCCAGCCTTTCGCAGGCCGGGAGCATGTCCGCTGTGGTCATTCGGGTGGCATGCAGGGATTGATGGGCATCCCGCAGAACCAAATCAGTGATTGAAACCTTTCTTTTTGCCATTTTTTTCTCCTGTTATCCTCTGGCCTTTATTGCCGCGGCGATGGCCGCTATCACAGAATTCTGTGTGCCCGCTAAAACTGCGGCGGGCTGCGCGCTTGCCGCCGGGACACTTCCGGCGCCCTTGGGAACATCCAAATGCAGAGCCTTCACGAGGCGCTCCATCAGTCCCAAAGAAATGATCATGATAATAATGAAAGAAAACACCACCATCATGCCCAACAGGGTCAAAATTGCACTTTGACCGAGCATTTCACTTATTGTCATCGTTCCTCCAAAATAGAATATATTGAGCACGATTGTACACAACACCTTGCCTCATCACCAGTGTACCGGAAAAAAGAATTTTATGCAAGGGGGCGCAGGGACGAAACAGGTTTTTTTTCGAGATTCTGCGGATAAACTGCGAAAGGAAACGCTGATTCGAAGCGAGGGTTTCATACCCCGCTGTAAACAGCGGAGTATGTTGTTTTATCCAATCAAGGGAAAATCAGCGTTTCCCGAATGGCCTTATTCCGTGCTGTCCAAGCCTTTGGGTAAAACAAGGTTCAGAATAATCCCCACCACAGTCGCCAAGGCAACTCCGGTAAGCTGGAAGTTAAGCCCCGATCCCACGGTAAACTTGAGTATGCCGCCGCCGATGCCGATAACCAAAATCACCGACGAGATGGTCAGGTTGCGCTTGTTCTTGTAGTCCACGCCGCTTTCCACGATGGTGCGAAGGCCGCTGGAGGCAATCAGCCCGTAGAGCAGCATGGATATGCCGCCCATCACCGGGCCGGGAATAGTTTGGATTATCGCCCCGAACTTTTGAAACAGCGACAGTATCACCGCGACAAGCGCCGCGCCGCCGATAACCCACACGCTGTACACCTTGGTTATGGCCATGACGCCGATATTTTCGCCGTAGGTGGTATTGGGCGGCCCTCCCCAGAAGGCAGCCCACGCCGTAGCCAGCCCATCGCCGGCGAGGGTGCGGTGCAGCCCCGGATCCTTGTAAAAGTCCTTCCCCACAACCCGTGAAGTTACCAAGGTGTCTCCCAGGTGTTCGCACACCGTGGCCAGGGACACGATGATAAACGTGAGGATGGGCACAAAGCTGAACTTGGGAACGGCAAAGTGCGGCAGGCCAAACCATGAGGTGTTATGCACAATATTGAAGTCAATCAGGTTATAGGCGGGAACAAAGCGCCCCATAATCAAGGTAAACAGGTAGCCCCCTACCAGACCCATCAGTATCGAGATGGTGGTAAAAAAGCCCTTGAAGCAGATGGTTACAATCACCGCGATTCCCAACGTTACCGCCGCGATAGACAACGCTACCAGGGAATACTCGCCGTTCAGGTTCATGGCGCTGGACATGCCCGTCGGCGCCAGGTTCAAGCCGATGACGATGATCACCGAACCGATGACCACCGGCGGCAGGGCGTGGTCAAGCCAGCCGGTACCGCTCACTTTGATGATGGCGGCCACAAGGCAATAAAAAAGCCCTGCCGCGACGGCACCGCCGAGCGCGTAGGGCATTCCATATTCAGCTCCAATCCCGATAAGAGCTGGAATAAACGCAAAAGATGAGCCTAAAAAGGCCGGGACTTTTGCGCCGGTTATCGCTATATACAATAGCGTACCGGTTCCGGCGGTCCATAGCGCCGTGGCAGGATTTAAGCCCGTCAGCAAGGGTACCAAAATAGTGGCCCCAAACATGGCGAACACATGCTGGAAACTCAGGGGGATCCAGCGTCCGATGGGCGGCTTGTCGTGCACACCCAGGGAAATCGTCTCTTTCATGCGAAACTCCTTGCTTCATATTGTGACATGCAAAAAAAAGCCCTGCCGCAACGGCATTGCCGGGCGTACAGGGCATTCAATGGGGGCACCGCCAATGGGGCGCCGAACAGGACAATTACATACCGGAAACACAGCGGAATCCGGCGTCCGAAGGGCGGCCAGTTAAACACGCCCAAGATTGTTTTGTTTTTCATCGCAAAACTCCTTATTAATTTTTATGAATATACCACGGGCCAAAAAAAACGTCAAGAGGTTTTACAAAAAATTTACGCTTTTTTTACGAATTTTGCGATACGCCTCAAATAAAATACATATACGATTCATCCGGGTCAACCGTACCCACCAGGGACGCCAAGGTTTTGCTGTCGATGACCGCAGCGATGCGCTCGTTCAGTCCTTCAAAGACCGACAGGCGGATGCAGCGCTCGAGCGGGGTCTCCGGGGTGCCGGACACATAGGGGCTGCTCACCAGCATATCTCCCTCCAGCATCCGCAGGGCATCGCCGATGTTAATCTCCGCTGCGGGACGGGCCAGGGTGTAGCCCCCGGAAGCGCCTTTAATCGAGCGGATGAAGCCGGTGCGGTGCAGAATCACCACCACCTGTTCCAGATATCTCAGGGAAATGCCCTTTCGTTCCGCCACACTGGCCAACGTCACGTGAGGTTCGTCGGCGTGTTCCGCCAGATCAATGAGAAACTGGATGCCGTAGCGTCCCCGGGCGGAAATCTTCATATATTATATTCCTCCACGCCCATCTTCCAGTAGGCTTCGGTTAAATCAGCCAGGGTGACGGAATCCACAAAGCGGGTAACAGCGCTGTAGAGTTCGCTCCAGGTATGGCGGCTGGCACAATTCTCCAACCGGGGGCAATCGGTGGCGGCCACGCACTCCACCAGTTCCATCGGCCCCTCCGCAGCCCGGAGGATGTCCCCCACAGTGATGTCCTTCGCGGAGCGCCCCAGGTAGCAGCCACCCTTAGCTCCCCGGATACCTTTGATGATCCCCGCACCCCGGAGCAAGATAAACAACTGTTCCAGGTAACGCTCGGACACGCCGGTTTTTTCCGCGATAGCCCTGGTGCTGGCGGAGTCGTTTGTGCCCAGCAAGGCCAGACTCAACAGAGCTTCCAAGGAATAACGTCCCCGGGTGGAAATTTTCATGCCGCGCCCCCGTGTATGCCGAATGGATTCATATAGAAAGTATACCACAAAAAGAGGAATGGGGCAAGACATAAGACCATGTTTTTTTACAAAAATATGGAATACGAGCCGGCACCGGTACGTGAGGCGGGTAGGGACACGTTTTTCGCTCCAAGGGGCGGGGTATGAACCTCCCGCCACGAATCGGTGTGTCCCTAAAGCCCGGCAAACTCCCGGGGCAAGGTGATACCGCAGTAGCGCTTGAAGGCTAGTATCCGGGCTGCAGCTTGGTCTATCCGGCGGGCAAAATCCGGATCCAGAGCGGCCCGGTCGGCCAGAACGCAGAGGGCGGGCAAAAAGCGCTTTTCGGAAAGCATGATCACGTCGATCCCTGCGTCGACGGCCTGTTCCACCGCCTGGGCCGGGGGATAGCCGTTTTTTTCCAGGGCCGCCATGTATATGTCGTCGGAGATGATCAGGCCGGTGAAGGCGAACCGTTCCCGCAGAACCGCCGTCACCCAGTAGCGGGACAGGCAGGCGGGCACATCGGGATCCAGGGACGTGCGGGTGTGGGCCATGAGGACTGCGGCGGGACCCGACGCCAGAAGCGCCTGGAAGGGCTTCACGGAGGTGCGTTCCAGTTCCGTCAGCCCCAGGGCCAATTCGGGTAAACTTGTGTGGGGGTCCGCATTGGTGCTTGCGGGAAAGTGCTTGAGGGCGGTTTGTATGCCCCCCGCGCGGTAGCCCTCCACCGCCCGGCGCGCGTAGACCGACACCGCAGCCGCATCGCCATAGCTGCGATTTTTCAAAAACACGGCGTTCTCCGCTGTCTCCGCTTCCGCCACCGGTGCCAGGTTTAGATGAAATCCCAGGGATGCCAGGAGTTTCCCCTGATCCCGGTAGAGCTCCCAGGCCTGGTCCGGTGAAAGGGACTGGGACACCTCACGGGCTGAGGGCAGGGGATTAAAGGCACGGAGCCGGTTCACCAGGCCGCCCTCGTGGTCCAGGGCCAAAAAAGGAGGAATCAGCCCCTGTTCCCGGCAATAATCACCGATGGAGGCCGTGAAGTCCCGCACCTCACCACCATCGCCTCCGATGTTGTAGGAAAAAAACAGGTAGCCCCCCGGAATGAGAGGCGAGTTATCCCCGTCGTATTCGGCGGGAGTAAACCGTCCCTTCCCTTCCAGGTTTATCAGAAAAAGCTGGGACAGTTTTTGCAGCCGGGGCATCTCCCGCACGGTTTTCAGAGCCGCCGCAGCATTTTTGCGGTAAAATTCATCCCAGGAAATGAGTTCCCCAAACCCGTGCTCCGCCGCTTCCGGAGCCGCACCTTGAGCCGGAGAAGACACCGGCCCTAGGGGGACATTTTTTTCGCTGCAACCGGTGAGGCATAGACAAAACGCTAGAGCAAGGCCGTAGAAAACCATGGAACGTATGTTACCAAAAACAAAATTACCACCTGGATAACCAGGAAAGGCAAAATGCCCCGCACCACCTTGAAAACCGGTACGTTAAAGGTGTAGGAAGCGATAAATAAATCCATGCCCACCGGCGGGGTCAGAAAGCCGATCTGCATGTTCATCAGGAAAATCACCCCCATGTGCACCGGAGACAGCGCAAAGGCTTCGGCGATGGGGATAATCAGGGGAGACACAATCATGATCGCGGAAAAGGCGTCCATCAGACAGCCCACCAGGAAGAGCACCCCGTTGAGAAGGATCAAGAACACGTATTTGGAGGACACAAAAGTCAGAACCAGTTCGGAAACCCGAGCCGGAATGTTGGCGTCCAGGAGAAAATACGACAGTCCCCGGGCCGCCGCCAGGATGAACAGAACCCCCCCGGAAACCGGCAGGCTTTCGATAATCACCGCTCCCATCCGTTTGAGGGTGAAGTCCTTCCGAACAAAGGTTTCCAGGCAGACGGCGTAGATCACCGCGAAGGCTGCGGATTCGTTCAAACTGAAGGTACCGGTAAAAAAGCCCAGGCAGATAAAAACCGGCAGCAGCAACTCAAAGGCCGCGTTTTTGGCAGCCCCGCCAGCCTGGACAAGAGAAAACCGGCTGCGATCCTTTTTTGTATCGTAAAAAATCCCCAGGCTTATCATGCTCAAAGAGAGCAGTACCCCCGGGATCAGGGCGCCCATGAAAAGCTGCATCACGTCCACGGAAAAATAGTTGGTAGTGCCGTACATGATGATCGCCATGCTGGGGGGAAAGAGCAAGCCCAGGGCGCCCGACGAGGTGATCAGGGCATGGGCCTTATCTTTGGCGTAGCCCGAGCCGGTGAGGATCACCACCAGCAGGGGGCCCAAGGCCAGAATCGTGGTACCGGACACGCCGGTGAAGGTGGTGAAAAAAGCCGTAACGATAACCGTCGCCACCACCACACCTCCCCGAAACCAACCGAACAGGGACTGAAACACCGCCACCAGCCGGTTCCCCGCGCTGCCATGGCTCAGCACATACCCCGCAATGGTGAACAGAGGAATGGCCGCCACGGTTTTGTCGGTGAAGTTGTTGTATGCCTCCAGGGAAAGGATTTCCACATACCCCCCCCCCTGGGAAAAGGCGATGTAGGAAATGGCGCTCATGTCGATGAACAGGGGTACGCCCAAAAAAGCTAGGGCAATCAGCGCCAGCACCAGGGGCAGTGTCGCCTTGCCTGCAATGGCGCACCACAGGGCGAACCAGGTGTCCAGAAAAGCCGGTGCCGCACCGAAAATTGAATACAGCACCCCCGCGATGGGGCCGCTGGCCAGAAACAGCCCCCCGGCGATGCCCAAACCGGCGGCGGCCCGGTGTTCCGGTGCCCTGCAAAAAAGCGCCAGCATGGCCAGATACGACAGGGGCAGTGCCGCGAAGATGACGATCAGGGGGATACCCAGAACAGTCTGGTTTTTATCAAAGGAGGCGAACATCTGGGAAAAAGACAAAAAAAACAGCACCGTGAACACTAACGGTACGGTGAAATGCTGTACCACCGCCACCGTCCCGGCAGCTTTTTGGGGCAGACGGCTGGTGAGGGACGCCAGGCTGATGTGCCTCCCCTCCCGCCAAGTGACCACCCCCACCACACAGGAGAACAGAAACAGCGCGTTAGCCAAAATCGGGCCGCTTTTGATGATCACCAGCTTCAGCACACCCTCGGCGAACTTAAATATCAGGGTGAGCAAGGGCAAAATCAGTACAAAAAAAAGGCAGACCAGATCGATCACCCTTTTCTTTACCGCCGTATTCACTGGCCGCACCCGCCTTTACCGGCCTGCAGGATGGTCACGGCGGTATTCATCCAGGGCAGCCTGGATTTTATCCAGAAATTCCCTGTTGATGATGGCATTTTCCGTGCCGGCCATGCGTTTGGCGTCTTCACTCAGGACCTGTTCCCAGTGAGCCAGTTGGGCGCTGTTCAGTTTGACCCGGGTGGAACCGCTTTTTTCCATCAGTTCCAGGTATTCCGCATCGGAGGTGCGCTGAACCACGGTAAATTTTTGCTCGGACCGGTGCACTTCCTCCACAAGGCTGCCCCGGTATTTTTCCGGTATGGCATCCCAGGTACTTTTGGAAACCACGAAGGCGGCGATCACCGGGCAAATCGGTACGTCTAAAATGTAGCGCAGGGTTTCGTGCATTTTGGTGGCGTAGGTGAACATGGGGACGGCGTACACCCCCTGCACCCCTCCCGGTGATTTTATGCTCTGGGAGAGCTTGTCCGAAGCCACGTCTTCCACCCTGAAGCCGGCGATCTTGAAGGCCGCCACCAGGTCCACCGAATCAGCTCCCCCCAGGGCCAGCCGCAGGGACTTCAGTTTTTCCGGTGTTTCCGCAGGTTCTTTAGTGGCGAAGTATATCCAGCCCACATTGAACCAGCCCAACAGCACATAACCCTTGTCGGCGATACCGGCGGACATGTCACCGGAAAACTTGTTCAGAATGTATTCCGCCTCATCGGTATTTCGGAACAGGAAGGGCACGCACAGATTCATCACATGGGAAGCCGGGGCCAAATTATACAGGCCGATGTTGGTAAAAATCGCACCGTCCAGGGGCGGTTTCTGACCGGGCCGCACGGCGCGCATCTTCTGGATGACGCTGGCTTCACCGCCCTGGGCCAGAGAATCATAGAATTGCAGGGTTACTTCTCCGTTGGTGATCCGCGACCACTGCTGGGCAAGATTTTTCTGCTCAATGTCCCACGGTGAACGGGCGGGAGCGATGGAAGCGATTTTCACGGTCATCCTCTGGGCCGACACAAAAAAAACAGCGCATCCACAGAGCGCCAAAACAGCGCTGAACCTTTTTAACATATAGAAGCCTCCTTAGTTGAGGGCACCTCTAAAAACTTCAGTTTTTGAGGTATTCCGATTAAAAATATAATTGCGTATGCAATTATTGCATTTGCGATACGCAAACACGAAGCCCATCGAAAAATCTAACCAAGTTTTTCGATGTACACTTGGCACACGGGATTGACCGCGCACTATGATTGTCCAGCATATCACATTTACTTTCACCAGTCAATAAAGTAGTTGTCCCGGTGATCCAAAAGCCACCGAGCCTTCTTCCGGTTGATATTTGCGGCCATCCGGGTGCCGCTAATCTCGCCGGGCTTTGTGGCCAAGGCCTTGTTCAGGGCATCCTGGAAACCGGCCGCATCTTGTTGGGGCACACAGATCGACTGGGCGTAGGTCACATAGGGGCCGGGGAGTTTGCCGCCGGAGATACGCAGGCTCTCCCCGTAGCACCACAGGGCGCGGTCTATGTCGCCGCCCATGTCCGGGAGCGCGGAGGCATACCAAGCCTGGAGCACGTCGTGGATGGCACCGTGGCCGAACTCCGGGTCCAGCTCCAATCCCCGTTCCAAGAGCGCAGGGGCTCCGGCGATGGTGGAAAACAGGTCCATGTTCATGGGATCTAAGGAGAATGCCCCCAGCCAGCCCGCGCCGGCCCAGTATGCCGCCTTGATGTCCCCTTCCCCCAGACGTCCCGCGGCGTTCTTGACGGCGGTCGGATCGCCGCTCAAAATATCCTCACGGAAACCGGGGTATTTCTTGTCCAAGGCGCCAAGAATTTTATCCCGGCCGCGAAGGTAGTATCGCCCGGCTTTCTGGTACTTGGTGTTTTGCTTGTCGAATTTCGAGACGTCCATCATGTCGGCTTTGTTGTGAAGACCGACGTTGGCGTACATTACGTCCGCGGTGCCCCCGATGGTGGCGCAGGACGAAAGGATCAGCGTCAGGCAAAGGACACACAGGGCAAACATTTTATTCATATATAGACTATACGGGGATGAACAAAAAATGTCAAGGGGGAGCGCTGATTAAATGCAATGCGGGGTCTTGCACATTTTTACACCCCGTGATATGCTATGCGTATTGAAAAATTCGGCTGAATGTTTCGGTACGTTTTGTATTTGCGTATCGCAAATACAGCTTAAATCGGAACATCTCAAAAACTAGAGTTTTTGAAGGTGTTCTTTAAGGAAGGTATATCATGAAATTTGCTACGTGGAAATACGACGGGAAAGAAGAGGCGGGTATCCTGTCGGCGGGCATGCAAAGCGTCCACTCCTTTGTTGGTTTGGGCATGCACTTTTTGAGCCTGCTGGACTTTATCCAGCGCCACAGCGACGCCGACCTGGCCGCCCTCCGTTCTGTTGCCGAAAAACCCGGCATCCCCCTGTCCGGCGTGCAGCTGCTGGCGCCCATCCCCAAGCCCCACCACGACGTCATCTGCCTGGGGCTGAACTACATGGACCACGTGCAGGAATCCATGCGCTTCGACATCTCCGTGGACAGCGACAAGCGGGACGATGCGGTGTATTTTTCCAAGCGGGTCGTCCGCGCCCTGGGCCCCGACGGGATCATCGAGAACCACTTCGGCATCAACGAGCGCCTGGACTACGAGGCTGAACTGGGGATTATCATCGGGAAGGACGCCCGGAACGTGGGAAAAGAAGACGCATGGAAGTATGTCTTCGGCCTCTGCTGCTTCAACGATTTGAGCGCCCGGGACTTGCAAACGAAACATAAACAGTGGTATTTCGGCAAAAGCCTGGACACCTTCACCGCCTATGGGCCCTACATCGCCACTATCGACGAGTTCGCCACGCCCCTCCGCCTGCGGGTCACTTCCCGGATCAACGGCGAAACCCGCCAGGACAGCACCACGGCGAACCTCATATTCACGCCGGAACACATTATCGCCGAACTGTCCGCTGGGCTCACCCTGGATGCCGGGACGATCATCGCCACGGGCACCCCCGCCGGAGTCGGCGCGGGATTCACCCCCCACCGCTGCATGAAAAGCGGGGACGTTTGCGAGATTGAGGTGGAGGGCTGCGGGGTGCTGCGGAACACCGTGGGGTAATACATATTAGAGCCTCAGTACAGCCGTTTAAAACACCAGCGAGATCTTGTCGCCTTCCACTATGCCCACCTTGGTAAACCACCCCAGGGGAACCTCTAGGGCGTAGCGCAGCGAGACGGCGCTGCGGACGGGGATCAGGCTGAAGGGTTCCATGTTATGAATTTCCCGGATGTTCCCTGTGGAGTCGATGTAGGCGATGGAAAGGGGCGACGGGGTGTTCTTCATCCAGAAACTGAGCATCTGGTCCCGCTCAAAGACAAAAAGCATACCGGTGCCATCGGGGATTTTTTTTCGGCCCATATAGCCTTGGGCGTGCTCCTGATCGGTTTGGGCAAGCTCCGCCCGCAATGTCACCAGGCCGCCGTTCTGCCGTGTGATGGTGAGGTCGGTCTCCTTCATAGACAGCAGGGTGGCGCCGCACCGGGCGGAGGTGAATAAAATCACCGCGACACAGCTGGCCATCATGAAAGTGGCCACGGGTTTGCCGGTTTTTTTTACGGGAAACTGGTAAATAGTCATAGACCCTCCAAGAAGCGTAGGTGGGATTGTTCCTGGGCAGACGACGCCGCAGCAGAATTGGCCAGCAATTTCTGGAAAGCCGCCCGATCCACGTACTTGAGGGTCAGGGGCCGTTCCAGGCTCAGAACAACGGTATCGTTCTGCCAAACCGCCTTTTCAGGGGACAGGGAGCTGGGGTTGCCGTATTTTTTGCACAGGGCGGAAAAAACCGAGTAGTGGTCGGTGCGTGCCGGGTTCAGCTCCAAAGTGATGATGTAGAGCGCCCCTTCGGTGAAGTGGAACCAGGAACGGATAAAAATTGACCTTCCCTCCCCCGCCGCCTGTATCAAATTCCGGTTTGGCTCCCGCAGAAAGCTCACGTCCGCAGCGCTGTACCCAAAAGCGGGCTCGTCACCTAGGGCGTTTTGTACATCCTGGAAGCTCATACCCAGGGTGATGCCGCCGTAGCCCCTGGGCAGCGAAGCGGGCGTACCGGCGGCATCCGCAACGGACGGTACCGGAGGCGCGGCCTGGGAGAAACAGGGCACGGCAATGAATGCAGCCAGGAGAAGCGCCCGGCATCGAAAAACAAAGGACATACGCATATTTCTGTATCGGCAGAAGGGGGGAAAAAATTAAGTTAGTCCGTACGACCGCTCCTGAACACAACCCCCGGATTGAGAGATAATCCGCCAAAATCAATGTCCAGGGTACTCTTCTTTTGCCGGGGCAGGAAAAAATCCGGGAATTCATCCCGAAGTATCGCCTCTTCCTTGCCCAGCTTGTGGACGTGCTGTTTAAACAGCCGCTGGGCCAGGGAGAGATTCCTGTTCCGCAGGGCCGCCAGTATATTCCGGTGCTGGACCACCACATCCACGGCGATACCGCTGAACCAGATGGTCAGAAGGCGCACCCGGTGGTAGTGGCCGTTCATGGTATTGAGCACGTCCCAACTGAGGATCTGCCCCGAGGCTTCAAAGAAGGTGCGGTGAAAAGCGTCGTCGTTTTCTAAAAGACCGATGAAATTAGCCCGCTCGAATTCCATCTGCTGCTTTTCGATAAAACCCTCCAACGCGGCGAAATGTTCGTCCCGGCAGTTCTTCAGGAAGGCCTCCAGAATCGCCGTCTCCAAGCTGTCCCGCAGAAAAAACTCCTGCTCCACCCGCTCAAAGTCGATCCGCGACACCGCCGTCCGCTTCTGGGGCACCACCTGTATCAAATGCTCGTTGGATAGATTGATGAAAGCCTCCCGCACCGGGGTTCTGCTCACGTTAAACCGCTCTGAGATGTCCTTTTCGCTGATCTCGGCACCGGGCTGGAGATTGAGATTCATAATGTTCTGCCGCAACACCCGGTATACCGCATCCTGGGCGCTGCTTCGATGCAGGGAAGTGTTCATCCGCCCGTCCCCACCCTAGGCAACCAACTGGTTATACGCAGCCAGGGGCGACGCCGCAGACAGAAGGGCGTCCCGAAGCTCCGGGTTTTTCAGCCGGGTGCTGAAATACGACAGAGTTTGCAGATAATACGAGTGCTGGTTGTAAGCCGCAGCGATCATGATCAGCAGGCGCACCGGCGAATCGTCGATAGCCTGAAAATCCATGATGTCCGTCCTGCTGATCCCCACGGCCATCACCAGGTCGGTTACCGAAGCAAGCCGGGCGTGGGGTATGGCGATGCCCCTGCCGATGGCGGTGGACATAAGCTCCTCCCGGCGGAGGAGCTCCACGCAGAGTTCCTGGGGGTTTTTTACCTGGGGAGCGCTCCCCAGGGCCTCGGCAAGTTCCACCAAGGCGTCGTGCTTGGTGGGTCGGTTCAAAAAAATAATCCGTTCCGGGGACAGGATATTTTTTACCTTCACCACGGCGGTCTCCTGGGACGTCTTGCTCCGCGAGGTCAACCGGTCATTGACCCACTTTTCGATTTCGCTCTTTTTAAACCGCCAAACCGTGCCGATTTTTCCCGCAGGGATTTCGCCCCGTTGGGCCCATTCGTACACCGTCCGTTCCGAAACCCGTAAATACTGGGCAACCTCTTCGATCGTCACAATGTTATCGTCCACTCCAAGATCTCCTTTTAGTTCCAGGGTACATCAAAAAACTCGTTTAAATTTTCAGAAATCACCATACCCCGCCGCAAGCAGCGGCGTATTTACCCCTCGCCGCGAATAACATATCATAACACTTTTTTCTGCGAATGTCAACATCAAAAAACGCCCGGATGCGAAAAAAAAAATAAACAGCTTGCGCTTTTTTTTATTTTGATGTATACTACGGTCAAGTAAAGTAGCGCTGTATATCTTGGGGGTGGTGCTTCTGACGGCAACGCCGCCTAATGAATCAGTGCTTCACTAGGAGTGATTATGCGGAAATTTGTAGTCTTTTTTGGAATAACCCTGGCGTGCGTCCTCTTTTTTTCCTGCGCCACCACCGGTGCCGAACCGGAATTGGAACCGAAGACGGAGACCGCCGCCGTATCCCAGAGTGTCTCCACCCAGTCCCCTGCTGCCCAAGAAACCATCCCGGATATCAACGCCCGGTATCGGGACGCTCTCATCCTGGACGGCGCGGAAAACTACCGGGTGGTCTACCGCGACACCCTGTCCCGCCTGGCGAACCACCGCTACGACCGGTCAAACGGGTTTTATTTCCCCCTGATCATGCTCGCCTCCGGTGATACCGTCACCAACCCGGAAAAAATCATCCCCGGCATGCAGCTCCGCATCCCCGACCTGAAACGAAACCTGGCCGATCCCGGGGCGAGCCGCAAAATCCAGGCCTACCTGGGAGAAATCGCCGACTGGTACGAGCGGCAGGGCAACAGCCGCACCGCCCGGGGCCTGCGGGAATTATCGGTTCTCAGATAGGTCATGAACAGGGACCTCTACGTGGTTTACGGGGACGATCCCCTGTGCAGTCAATTTATTGACACTTCGGCGCCGGCTTCCGCGTATTTTGCCAATTGCAGGGCTGCCGTCTTGGGGTTGGTAATCACCG
>JAITMZ010000022.1 GCA_031290725.1 Spirochaetaceae bacterium | reverse complement strand
TTGCCCACGGGGCCTTCCACCACTTTTTTCTCGTGGTCGTAGCCGGCGATCATGTAGGGCACGCCGATGACCCCCATCTCAGGGATGGTGCTCTGGAGGGATTCACCGGTGAAGATGATATCCACGTCCCCGGCATTGGAAATGATGGAATTGATCCCGTCGATCTCCGTGCCGATCTGGCTGTTGGGGTAAATTTTTACCTCAATCCGGCCGCCGGACTGCTTTTCCACCTGTTCCTTGAAGAAAAGGCTGGCCTTGTGCCAGGAATTGTCTTCATTCACGATGTGTGAAATGCTGAGGGCGAATTTTTGCGCCGGAGCCGCTGCTGCAGGTGCGCTTGCCGCACTTTCTTTTTTTTGGCATCCCATCAGGACCACCGCAAGCGTCATCGCCGCTACCAATAGAGTTTTTTTCATAGAACTCTCCTTACCATAAACTCATATCCGGCAAACTGCCGGTGCGGGGCAATCCCCGCGCTTATCTTGTATACAAGTATAGCATGTAATTTTGCTACTGTCAAGAGGTTTTGATTATTAATTATTATTATTTTTGTACTGCCCGCCCACTCCCCCGCCTAGGGAAGCGCTGATTAACTTGAAGCTAATCAGCGCTTGCAGCAGGGGCGGAATCCCGGTCGACACGCACGGTGGTTATTCGCTGGTCGGACAGGGTTTCTATGGTGAATGCGCAGTCCCGGTGATGCAAGATTTGGCCGGCCTCGGGGAGAGCGTCGAATCGCTCCAGGAGCCAGCCGCCCAGGGTGGTGAAAAACTCCGAGGTCAAATGCAGGCCGAACAGTTCGTTACATTCTGTCAGGGTCAGGCTGCCGGGCACGGTGAAGCTGCTGTCCCCCAGGGCACGCACCGCTTTGGACTGCGCCCCAACCAGGCGCCCCAGCACCGAGTCCAGCACGTCGTTCAGCGTCACGATCCCCAGGTTGCTCCCGTGTTCGTCCACCACCACAGCGAAATGAAAATCCCCGGCCTTGAATAGCTGAAGCAGCGACGCGGCGGTCATGGTGCCGGGGATAAAATGCAGTGCCCGGGGTTCGATGTCCCTGGACAACAGAATGTCACGAAAGTCCAGCAGACCCACATAGTTGTCCGGGGCACCATCGTAGACTGGGAGTTGGGAATAGCCGCTTTGGGTGAAGGCTGTAATAATCTGCCGTCGGTCCGCACCGGCGGGTACGGCGTGTACGGTGGAACGATGACGCATGATCTGCTCCGCCCGCAGGTCTTGAAAGCGGAAAATGCGGTTCAACAGTTCCTTTTCGCGGCTTTCCAGGGTGCCTTCCTGGCTGCCCAATTCGATCAGGGCCTGCAATTCTTCGCCGGTAACCAGTTGCTGCCGGGGAATTCGCGCTGCCAGGCTGGCCACGCCGTTGGTCACCACGCTGAAGACCGCAGCAAAGGGCCGAAGAACAATGCGGAAGCCCTGCAGGAGGGCGCTGTTTTGCCGGGCAATGCGGGACGCATGGTAGACGGCGATGGTTTTTGGCAAAATCTCGCCGAACAGGACGATCACAAAGGTCATGACCACGGTGGCTAACGTGGCGGCCATGGCCCCGCCGTCCGAGCCGCCCGGGGCGATATCCACCGCGATGCCCGTGGCGATGCCGCTGGCCAAATTGTTCACCAGGTTATTGCCGATGAGAATTGTGGTGAGCAGGCTGTTCAGGTTGGCGCGCATCTCCGCCACGCGGCGGCCCCGGAGATCGTTCTGTTTCTGCATCCCCCGGAGCGCCACCCTGGACAGGGACAAAAACGCCGTCTCTGAGGACGAAAAGAAGGCCGACAATGCCACCAGCACTGCCAGACAGACCACCGGCAAAAGCAGGCGCATCACAGGGTTTCCCCGAAAATGGTGCGGGCGATGTCACGGGCGGTGAGCAAACCGCTGGTACCGAAGTATTCATCCAGCACAATCGCCATGCCCTGCCGGTTTTCTCGCAGTGTCCGCTGTACCGCCGACATCTTCTTGGTGGCGGGGACGAACATCGCCTCCCGCATTACCTTCTTCACGGAAAACTCCGTCGGCCGGTCCGCAAAGGGCAGCAAATCCTGCATATACAGCACCCCCCGGATGTCATCGATGCCGCCGTCGCCGCAGACCGGGAAACGCCACAGCCGGGTGCGTTCCGCCAGAGCCAACACCGCTTCCCAAGTGATCCCGTAGGACACGGTGAACATCTTCACCCGGGGCACCATCACGTCCCGCGCCGCCAAGTCGGTGAAAGCGAACACCCGGCGCATCATCCGCTTCTCCCCGGATGCCAGCACGCCCTCCTCTTCACCCAATTCAATCCAATTTTTGATCTCCTCTTCGGTAAAAGATGCCGGCGTTTTTTTCAGGGATATGCCCAAGAGACGAGCCAGAAACCGGGCTATCCCCGTGAAGCAGCGGGCCACGGGGGAAAACAGGATGGCAAAAAAACTGATCGCCGGTGCCAGAGCAAATGCCGTGACCTCGGGGCAGCGCGTGCCGATGGTCTTGGGGATAATCTCGCCCACCACCAGGAGAAACACCGTGCTTGCCGCCACCGCCACGACGATTCCCACATTCCCCCACAGCCGCATGGCCAGCATGGTGGTGAATGACGTAAGGGCGATGTTCACCAGATTATTACCGATGAGAAAAGTGTTCAGCAGACGGTCCCGGTGTTCCAGCAGGGCGGCCACCCTGAGGGCACGACGATTCTTCTTCAAGACCAGCACCCGCAGGGTGTTGATGGACAAAAAAGCACTCTCCGCTGCAGAAAACAGCATGGACAGAGCCGTGAGAAGGCATATCAGGGTAATGGTGCCTGTCAAGACTAGGGACGGGCCCAGAATTCCCGCAGGCGGGGGTTTGCCGTCGTCCATATTACCCCGGACTCCCCCCCGAGTCTTCCGGGGCGGGCATGGCCTTCACCTGGTCGATGACCTGCAGAATGTAGGGTGCAGCCTCGCTGTCCGGAGCGGCGTCGAAGGCTTGCTGTAGATAGTCCAGCACTTCATCCCTGGTGCCCAAGCCGGTTTGGGCGGCGAAGTTGGCTATCCAATACAGGGCTTCCTGTTTTTCCGGCGGAGCCAGGGCCGGGTTGGCCGCAGCGGTGCGTAGTTTTTCCAGACCTCCGGGAAGGTCACCGGCGGTGAGGGAGTCGATGGCGTCGTAGTAGGCAGAGATAAACACGAATTTGCCGATGACCCCGGTGGAATTGTCGTTGTCCAGGGCCAGGGCGGTACGCATATGGTCCAGGAGAAGCGCCCGGTAGCGCTGGTCGGTGGCATCAAAGAGATCGCCGATAGCCCGCACCTTATCGTCGCCCTCCGCAGTTCCGACAAGGGCGATCAAGGCGGCGATTTTGTCCGCCTGTTCCGCCTGGGCGTCAAGCAGGGCGAGCAGGGCGGCGGCGGTTTTTACCTCCGGGTCCACGTCAATCACCCCCAGAACGTATCCGTCATTGGTGAGCAGGTATATCACGGGCACCGCTTCCACAGAATATTTCTGGGCCACCCCATTGTCCCGCTCCAGCAGACGGGCGGCTTCGGCGGCGGAGGCGGTCTGCTTTTCATCGGCATCCCCGGAAGCCTCCGCAGCGGTGTACCGTGCCTCGGAAAAGTCAATGTTCACCGACACATAGGTCTTTTTGATGGCCTTTGTCAGCTCCGGTGAATCGAAAACATTTTTTCGTACCTCCAGGGCTTCCGCATCGTCGGGATTATCGGCGGTAAAAAGGAGAAAAATCTTTTTCCCACCCTTTTGCGCCAAGGCTTGGGCCTCGGTATAGTCCGAAATCCAGACCGGTTTGGTGGCACAGCTCGAAAACAGCAGGGCAGCCGAGGCGAAAACCAGAATTACCCCTGTCAATTTTGTAGATTTGCTCATCATTACTCCTAGCCAAAAGTATAATACAGTTAAAAAAAATATGCAATGCCCCGCATCGCCAAAAGCAGCAATTCTCTTTTACAAAAAATAAAAGGAATTTAACCGCGAAGTCGCATGGCGCAACGGAGTTTCTCGCGAGAAGTCGAAGAAGTTTTCAGGAATAAAAGTCACTTTTCCCCTATCTTTTCGCTGGAAACTCCGCCCCTCGCGGAGGCTGCGTTGCACCATGCGGTTTCGCGGTAAGAATTTTTTTGTAAATGAGAACTGCCGGCCCGGGGGCAGCGTACGTTGCATTTTTCGCATGTCCGCGCTATACTGCCGGCATGACTGCTTTGTATTCCCCCTGTACGTGTTGTCCCCGGTGCTGCGGCACCCTTCGTGGGAACGGCGCGGCGGGCATCTGCGGCGAAGGTGCGGCGCTCCGGGCCGCTTGGGCGGGGCTGCACTTCGGCGAAGAGCCGCCCCTCACCGGCACCGGCGGGTCTGGGACGATTTTCCTCACGGGCTGCAATCTGCGCTGTGCCCAGTGTCAGAACTACCAGATTTCCCAGCGCGGCATGGGCGCCCCGGTATCGCAGGCTGATTTTGTCCGCCTGTGTCTGACTCTGCAAAACGCGGGGGCACAGAACATCAACCTGGTGACGGGAAGCCACGCCGTCCCGGTGCTGGCGGACTACCTGGCGGCGGCAAAAAGCGCATCCCTGACAATCCCGGTGTGCTGGAACTCATCGGCCTACGAAACCACGGAGATGCTCACCCTGCTGGCGGAGGTGGTGGACATTTGGCTGCCGGACTTGAAAACCCTGAACCCCTCGGTGAGCGCGGCTTTCTTCGCGGCGGCGGACTACCCGGAAACGGCGAAAGAAGCGATTCGATGGTGTGTTGCCCGCGCACCGCTTCAGTTCGACCCGGTGGGAAACCTGTTGTCCGGGGTGGTGGTGCGGCATCTGGCGCTGCCCAGTCGGCTGGAAGACACCGCCGCCGTACTGGATTGGCTCAAGGGTCGGGTCGACGACCGGGCAATCGTCTCGGTGATGACCCAGTTCACTCCGATACCGGCGCTGAGCCAGGGTGCCTCCACGGCGGGGGGTGCGGTGCCCCTGCGGGCCGTCTCCCCGGAGGAATATGGGGACATTACGGACCTGCTGGAGGCATACGACTTCGCGCATCTCTATTATCAGGAATTGGGGGCCGGCAAGGAGTGGCTCCCGGACTTCACGCGCCCAGAGCCTTTCCCGAGCGCCCTGACGAAGCCGGTGTGGCATTGGCGGGAGGGTTGGGCCGCCTCACCCGCCAGCGGATGAGTCCTACCTCCACCCCCAGAGACAGAAAAATGATGTCCCGCCGATAGAGCTCGCCGGAGCTGCCCGCAACCCCGGATCCGGTGAAGGCGTTCAGGTCGCGGCTATACCGGCCGTCCAGGAAAGGGCTGAATTTTTTGTACCGAAACCCGACCCGCAATCCCACCGTCCACCCGAAAACTGGACTCAGGGTCACTTCTCCCGATGTAACCTGCACGTCATCGTCTCCTTTTATGGAGTAGGACTGTACTTCCAGAGGCAGACTCACGTATCCCCCGCCAAAAAGGTGCAGGTACTTGCCGGAAGACTCCAGGGGCAGCACCAGGAGGAGCGGAATTGTCAGCAGGGAACCGCTTTTTTCGTCTCCACCGGTTTTTCCCAAAACAACACTTTGGCCGCCATCACGGGCCCACGTGCTTGTTCCCGGATTTTCATAGTTCCCCTCCAGTTGGAAGGCGAAAAACCTATAAACCGGAATAAAAAAATGCAGGCCAAAAACGAAACCTGTCTCCGTCATTATGGAAAAATTAGAGTTATATTCGTTTGCGAGGAGGGATTTGCCTTCCAGAGTTGGCAGACCCATCCCGCCCCGCACACCCATATACAGGTGATAGGTGCGGCCGTCCCAAGAGCTGGGCATACGGGGCCGGGGATACAGCCAGGGAGTGGAACCCCGGCTGCGCTGCAGGAAGGTGATCGCGCCGGGAAATGCAAAGGAAGTTGACAAAGCTGTCTCTGCGGGCAGCGCCACAGCGACCAAAATAAGCGCCGCACATATGCCGATGCCCCGGCATTGTTTTACATACCTGTCCACCGCGATCATACCGGTATTGTATCGATGCGGTACATTTCTGTCAACCCGATTAGTCTCCACCCCAATTTCGGCGCTCCTGGATGGTACGGGGGCCCACCAGGATGGTCACCCGGCGATTTTGCGACCTGCCCTCCGCCGGGGTGTTGTCAAAAAGCGGCCGGGTGCCGCCGTGGCCCTGCCAGGTAAAAAGCTCCAGGGGAATTCCTCTGGCCGCCATCTCCCGTACCACCGTCTCCGCACGCTGCAGCGACAGGTTCATCTCCGCTCCCGGCTCGCCGATATCCGCGGTGTGGCCATCCACCCGGATGGTATAGTCGTCGCCGATAAAGGGACGCAGCGTGTCGGCGATGATGCTCAGCCGTTCCCGTTCTTCCGGGAGCAGTTCCGTCAGGTTGGGCAGAAATTTGAGTTCCTGGATGGATATTTCGATGCCCCGATGGGTATCTTCGGGGATCACCGGCGGGGTTACCTCCAGCAGGCGGTCCCGCATTTTACCGTAGTTGACCCAGTAATTCATGTCCTTGTCCGCTACCGCGACAGGATGCCGCAGTATATCCTCGTCCAGCAAGATCACGATGCGTCCGTTTTCCAGGAGCGTGAGATTTTCCGAAGACGACAGTATCTTCAGGGCGTCTTCCCGGGATATTACCGGGTCAGTGTGGTTCAGCCCGAAAATTTTCCGTGCGATAATTCTGAGGGGATTTGCTCCGATGCGGCTTCGGTATCGCCCTTCATCGCTGGAATAATCATATCCCGCGATGCCGTTTTTTTTCGCCCCTTCCACGTCCATCATGCCCCGCTCGTAGAGCAAATCCATGGTTTCGTCCCAAATTTTTGGAAAAAAGCAGGCTTCCCCCCGGGCGCTGATGAATTCTCCCTGAACCGGCAACATTCCCCGCGCGTCGATGAGGATGCCGGTGTAAGGACGGGTGGCGGTCTGCTCCAGGGGCGTTTTAGGGGTGTAGGGCACCCGGTGCCGCACCAGAGGAGTGTACAGGGATTCCAGATTCAGCCGGTGGGTTATGAAAAAGGTATTTCCATCCAGGCTGAAGTGCCCCACGGATTGTTTCCCGCTGTCGATGATCTGGGATATGTCTTCCAGATTCAGTCCCCGCCGGCTAACCATATCCCCAAGCTGGGTCTCCGAATCCACATTGGTGGACAGCACCGCATCCTTGAGCAGCGCGGGTATCCGGCTGATGACGGCGGCCCGGGCGGAATTTTTTCCCGCAGGCATGGCAAGCCCCGCCGCCCGCATATCCAGGGACAGATCAGACGTGAGGGTATGCTGCGTCCAGTCGATGAAACTGGCGGCAGACAGGGCGCCGCTGTCGAAGATCCCCGCGAATAGCGCCGCCGGCAGCGAAAAGAGAATCGCCGTCAGGGAAACACACAAAACAACTGGGCTTCGCATATTATTTTATCGGCAAATTAAGCACCTTCCCAATAGTCAAAAGACCGGCTGCGTCCAGATTATTTACCCGGCACAGCTCCGTCAGGAGAACATTGTGCCGCCGAGAAATGCCCCACAGGGTGTCTCCCTCCTGCACTACATAGACCGGTTGTTCCTCAGGCGGTACAACCCCGCCGGCATCGGTGACATCGGGGAAAACCAGCCCGTAATACCCCGAATTCATCACCAGGTCCGCCACCGCCAGGAATTTTGGCACGTACTGCACGGTCTGTTCCCGAAGCAGGCCGGCTTCCACCAGGGACCAGTAGTCCTTGTCCCCGGATTTGTCCAGTGCCCTTTGTACCGCCCCGGCCCCCAGGTTATACGCCGCCAGCGCCAGCGCCCAGTCGCCAAACTGCTGGTAATTGGCGGACAATTTTCTCAGGGCCGCATCGGTGGATTTCCAGGGGTTGTAGCGTTCATCCACCGTTTCGTTTTTCACCAGATAATTGGCGACGCTGTTTTCCATGAACTGCCACAGCCCCACAGCACCGGACCGGGAGCGGGCGTTGGGATTAAATCCTGACTCGATAACCGGCAGGTATTCCAGGCAAGCGGGAAGGCCGTATTCGGCAAGCTTTTGGCGCGTATAGGCGCGGTACAAGGCTCCATTCTCCAGGGTTTGGGCCAGCCACTTGTAGCCCCAGCCCGAAGAATACTGGGTGCGATACTTGTGTATCAACCCATTGTCGGGGATATTCATGCCGATGTCCTGCCGGGCGACGGCGGAGGTTTGCAGTTTGTCAAAAAACTCCATGAAGTCCCGCTGATCATAGCGAACATCCTCGCCGTGACCAAAGGGCATGGCACAGACCAGGTATACCGTCAGGCTCATGCACAGGGATAAAATTACACGTCTCACCTTCAGTTTCTCCGCTTTTTCCTTTTTATAATATCGGCGGCAAATCACAATTTTTCTCCAAAATATATGCCCGCCCATTCCCATTTACCGTGAATTTCCGGGTCCACAGGAAAATTTATCTTCCTGAAGTAAAAATACCACGCCGTGTTCTGCTGGCTCCAGCCCCAGGTGCGCAGGTACGCCTCGTTGGGATTAGAGGATTCGTCCAGCTCCTGAGAAAAATGGATGGTTCGGCCCATCATAAAAGTACGGATGTAGAATGTCCGCTGGCTGTTGGTGTCGTTTTCGTCCTGTTTCCAGGACATAGCGAAAAAGTTCACGCCGGAACGATAGCGGTCCAGGGCGGCGTAGTTGTAGTTCGCCAGAGCCATCTTCACCGCTTCCGCAAGCTCGTCCAGACTGTGAAAGGTCCGGTTTTTGGAGGATTCATTGAAGGTGATCAGGTTCCGGGCGTAGCGATAGGGGTCGGAAATGCCGGGGATCTGTATATCCGCGGCGCCGGGCAGGCTGGCAAAAAGGGCGTAGGTCTTGAGCGCCATGTCCCATTCCCCCAGCTTTTCGTATTCCCTGGCCAGATGAAAGTATAGCTCGGCGGCACGAATTTTGTCCGGAAACCGGCGGATCAGCTCGTCGAAATAAGCGATGCGGTTCTGCGGACTGTTACTGATTTTTACCAGGTTTCGCAGGCAGATAAAGTGCAGCGATTCGCCCTTCACCTGAAGATCCCCGCAGGTTTTGATAATTCGGTCGAAGTAGTATTCCGCCACCGGGCTGGAATCGGTTTCCAGATAGGCATAAGCGGTCAGCAGGAGCCAATAGGCGTTAAATTCGTCATCCGGGGATTTTTCTACATGATCGGTCAAAAACAGTATCAACCGGGTGTAATCCCTGGCGGCGAACAGGTTGCCGGCCATGGTGTTCATGGCGGTGTAGCGGCTTTCGATGTCCAAGTCTCGTTTCTGCAAAATCGAGGTTAAATAGGCATTGTTATTTTTAACGGTAACCTGGCGGCCTCGTTCGCCACAGGAACACAGAAGCAGCACAGGGACGAGAAACAGCCAGCCTGCTTTTTTCACACACATGGTTTCAGTATACTGATTTTTCTAAAAAAAGTCCAGCACCGGATAAATATTTTGTATTTTTTCGCCGTTTTCCTTGACGTTCCGCTAATTTTGTGCTACACTGAATTTGGTTTTGTAACCAAAAATATACGGAATGGGAGTTTTTATGTTAAAGAAGCGTGGAAAAATAATGCAAATCCTCTTTGTTTTGGGGATAGGGGTGGTGATGTTGTCGTCCTGTACCGAGTTTTTTACCAGTTCCTGGGGCGAAGGGGCCAAACGGGACCCCAGCAAGGTAAAGGTGACGTCCTCCAATGCGGCGGCGCTGGTGAGGGCCGCAAGGGGCGACCCGGAGTTGTCCCGGACGATCCTGGCAAAAATTGCAGGCATGGGAGGGGGGGGCTGGAGCCCGGCGTTGCAGGTCACGGCGGTACGGGCGGCCAACCAAGGCTCCGGAATCTCAAAGTTGATACTGGAAAACGTGGGGCTTATCGCGAAGGACACGACAAAAACTACAGTGGAAGACCTTCTGGACACCATAAAGGCCTCCGCGAAGGGTAATCACGTGGACGAAATCAGCGGCGAACTGAAAATCGTCCTGGATTCCGCTTTGTCCAACAATGCCTTCAGCAGTGATTTTCTGGCCTCGGTGAACGAAAGCGATCTGGTGCTCCTCTTCGCCACCCTGGTTATCGCCGACATGGGCGATGACACGATGGAAGACTATTCTGATGGCTGGAGCGGCGCACCCACCGCAGGTATGGGTATAAGAAACTTTATTTGGGCTGCGGCGCAGGGACTGCGCGGGTCGGATACCTTTGGCGGCCCGATCAATGAAATTTTGGGAGAAATAATATGAAAAAACGTATTCTTTCTACCATACTACTGGTAACTTTGGCCCTGGCGCCCCTGGCTGCGGAGGACATGGCGTCCTTCACCCTGCCCTCCACCGCCAGCGCGGGACGAGGGGGGCACCACGTGGCCTGGACCGACGACATCTACGCCCTCTTTGTGAACCCCGCGGCCCTCATGACCGCCCGGGAGTGGAGTATCCTGCAATTTTCTCCGGCCCTGATCGGGGACACCTTCAAAATTCTGGACATTGTCAGCGGCGGCGGGGATGTGACGGGCAAGCTGGGAGATTTTTCAAAGGAGTCCGGCGGCAAAATCCCCTTCGGGCTTGACCTGCGGTTTCCCATTGCCTTTGGCTACGCCGGGAACGGCTTGGGCTACGGGCTGTTTAACCGGGTCTCTTTCGACGCGAAGCTCGCTGACACCGATGTGGAAGCCCGCTTGAATGTGGACGTGGTGGCCAAGTACGGCATGGCCTTCAAAATTTTGGACACCCGGTTCCATCGGGTGAATGCGGGCTTTGGGGTGAAGGGTTTCGGCCGCAGCATGACGTCCATCGACGCCAACGCCCTGGACGCCATGAGCGACTTCATGAAGGTGGCGGACGATTCCACCATCCCGATGATTATGGGCGGCGGGCTTGACCTGGGGTTTATGTACATCTGGCGGGAAGACCTGTCGGCGGCCCTGGTGTTTGACGACGTATTCACCCGGGGCGTCACCGTGGCGGACATGGCGGACAAAAAGGCCCCTTCCAACTGGACGGTGCCCTTCTCCGCAAACATCGGCACCGCCTATCACCTGCCCTGGGTGCGGCACATCGCGGATGTCCACGTGATGATGGACTACCACGACATCGGCCTGCTGTTCACCTCCGATGATTACACCAAGCGCAACCCGGCTCTGGGCCTGTCCCTGGGTGCGGAGGCGCAATTCCTGAAACGCATCGCCCTGCGGGTGGGGATGAACGAAATGCTCCCTGCGGTGGGTCTGGGCCTCAGGCTGGGTTCCTGGAACTTCGACTTTGCCATGTACGGCAAGGAATTGGGGCTAGAACCGGGGAGCATGTCCACCTATGTGCTGGACTTGGGCCTGTCCTGGCGCCCCAAGGCAAAAACCAAGCAATTTGCCTGGACCAAAAACTCCCTGGTGGGGGTCATCGCGAACAAACGGGGCGGATCTTCGGCCTCCGGTCCGGCCCCCAGCGCCCTGGAAAGCGCCGAATCCGCGGCTGAAGAAGCCCAGGCCGGCATGGATGCGGCATTCGACCAGCAAGCGGCGCAGTAAGCGGATGCACGCACGCCGATGAACACCCCCGTCAATCGTGGGGAAGGGGCAATGAGACTGTTGTACGCTTTTTTTGTACGTTTTTATGGTACCCTTATTCGATGAAAAATCGAATAGCCGTAACCCATTTGTTACCGAGTACCCCGGGTCTGTCCGGTGCCGCTGTCAGGAAATTTATTGCCGGGGTGCTGTACCACCAGGGGATAACCGGGTGGGAAGTGTCGGTGCTTTTTTGTGACGACCCTTTCATCGCGGGCCTCAATTCGCGATACCGCGGCGTGGAAGGCCCCACGGATGTGCTCTCCTTCGCCCTGGGTGAGACCTACACCGGAGATGACGGTGTCTGCTGGTATAATGCCGGGGACATCGTCATCAGCCTGGATACCCTGGCATCCCATGCGGCGGAGTTCGCGGTGAGCCGGGACGAGGAGCTCAAGCGGCTTCTGGTGCATGGGGTGCTGCATCTGGCGGGCCACGACCACGGGGGCGCGGTGCTGGGAGAGGGCGCGGAAGAGGCGTCCATGCTGAAAATCCAGGAAACGCTATTGCAATTATTTTCGGACTATCATATAATATCTCCGGGGTAGCGCTGATTAAATTGAGGCTAATCGGCGTGTCCCTAAAGGGTGGTGTATGAGTTTTTTGCAAGGGTTTATTAAAAAACGCGAAACCGGGGGGGACGATGCCCCGGGTGCCTTATCCTCGCGGGACGCATTGGAGGCGCTGGAAGAAAAACGCGATATGATCCGCGGCATCGAGGATTTGTCCCGAACGTCGGTGAAGGAGGTGATGATTCCCCGGATAGACGTAGATTTTATCCCGGTGGACACTCCCACCGATGAATTGATAGAAAAAATCTCCGCCAGCGGACATTCCCGCTTCCCGGTGTACAGCGAGTCCATGGACAACGTGACCGGCGTGCTCTACGTGAAAGACTTGATATCGGCTTTTGCCCGCCACGAAGAGGTGGACCTGGAAAAAATTGCCCGAAAAGCCTTTTTTGTGCCCGAATCCAAACGCATCGACGGGCTTTTGCGGGAATTCAAGCGGCGCCACGTGCACATCGCCATCGCCATAGATGAATACGGCGGGGTTTCGGGGATCGTCTGTATGGAGGACATCATCGAGGAAATCGTGGGGGACATTCAGGACGAATTCGACAACGAGCGGGAGGACATCGTACAGGTGGGGGACACGGTGTGGCTCTGCGACTCCCGGGTGAACCTGGAAGACCTGAAGGAAACCGTGGGCGCCCCCTTCCCGGAGGAGCAATTCGACACCCTGGGGGGCTTTGTGTTTGACCTCTTCGGAAAAATTCCGGCGAAATATGAAAAAGTTTCCTGGAATGACTTTGACTTCATCGTACAGGACATGGAAGGTCACAAGGTGAACGTGATCAAGGTGATCCGCCGCCAGGAAAACCCCGAGTAGCGGCGGAAACGGGGGTGGGATGAAATACCGGACGTTGCTGCTGCTGTTGATACTCACGCTGCCGTGGGTTCCGTCCCTGTCCGCACAAAGCGCCGGGCGGGTGATGGGGTATTATGAGCGGGGCAGGCAGCTTCAGACCATGCAGGACTATTTCGGTGCCACTGAACAATTCCAGGAGGCGCTGCTTGTCAATCCGTCCTTCGGGGACGCCTGGTTTGCCCTGGGTGAATGTGCCTATGCCCTGGAGGACTATGAACTGTCCCTGAATTACCTGGAAAACGCCGAAAAATACTCCCGTGCCAACGGCGACATCATGACCATGCGGGGGTTCAACTATATTGGGCAGCAAAAAATCTTCCAAGCGGAGACGCTGTTCAGGGCGGTGCTCAAGACCTATCCCAACAGCATCGACGCGCGATTCGGTCTGGCGGAACTGGATTTGCTCCACGGCCGCATATCCGGGGCGGAACAGACATACCTGGAAGCCCTGAAACGCCAAAGCGACAACCGGCGGATCCTTCTGGCCCTGGCCCTGGTGTCCGCAAACCTGGGAAAACTGGATGTGGCGGAAAACTACATAACCCAGGCCATGCGTTACCATTCCGGGGAGCCCCAGGTGCATTACCTGGCGAGCTACCTGTCCCTGGAGCGCGGTGATCTGGCGGATGCGGAAACCCACGCCCGGTTCGCTATCACGCTGAACGAAAATTTTCACCGGGCATACGAATTGCTCCTGCTGGCGCTGTATCGCAGGGAACAGTACCGGGATGTGGTGGATATCTGCGACCGACAAATTGCCCAGGGACACCACAGCGTATCGGTGTGGCAGATCAAAGCCCTGAGCCAGGCAAAGCTGGGACAGGGGGCGGAATCCTTGGCCACCCTGTATCAGGCGCAGTCGATTTTTCCTGAGGACGAGTTAATCCGCTCGGAATGTGAGAAGGCGGCCCTCAAACTGCTGCCGGCCGACGACCCCCGGCGCAGAGAACTGGCGGCATTTCACGTCCGCCAGGCACAAAGCTATGGGGCGTCTTTTTTGCAGTACCAGGCCCAATCGGAATACGAAACTGCCCTTCGTCTGAACCCGGCGGACATGGATGCACATCGGGGCTATGCCGAGACCTTCAGGGCATCGGGTTTCATGGAGCGCTATCTGGGGGAACTGAAAATCGTCGCGGCCCAGGGCACGCCCACCACCGCAGAGAAAGATCGCCTGGAGGGGCTGGAGTCGATGCTTGCCGATTCTCTGGACCGGAAGTGGGGGGTTGATCAGGAGAGGCTGGACAAAAAACGTTGGAAAATCGGCGTGTATTATCGCGCGGAAAAGGTCCAGCTCCGCCATGAAGACGCCGACCGTATCGTGGCGGACGCCTTGGCGAGCCTTTTGTCCGGCACCCTGAACATCAGCGCAGTCACCATGGGCCAGCCGGTAACGCTGTACTCCAGCGCTTTCCGGGAAGCCCGCACCGCCAATCTGCACTACTTCTCCGTCCTGTCCTACGAGGAAAATGACCGGGAACTCACCCTCACGGGCACGGTGTATTCGGGAAAAACCGGCGCGGAAATCAAAAAAATTGCGGTATACCGCACCGGCAGCAACCGCCTGTCGTCGGCGCTGCTCTATTCGGCCAATGCCATCCGCAGTATCCTGCCGGTTTACGGGCGGGTGATCGCCCGGAACAGCACCGAGGTGCTGGTGGATTTGGGCCGAACCGAGGGTATCACTGTCGGCACGGAATTCACGGTGATCAAATCCGGCGCCCTGGTGCCGAGGGATGCCGCGCCGGGGATGAAATACAACGACGCCGACCGGCTGGGAAGCATCACGGTGAGTACGGTGGGGGACGGAATAGCTGCCGGCTTCTTTAAGCCCGCCGGATTCTACGACCGGCTTGGTATGCAGGATGTCGCCGCGCCCCTCGCTAGGGCTCCCGTTGCGCCCGACGGCAATAACACGCCCACAGCCGCCGCTCCCGGTAGCGCCCCTACTGCGGGCGAATCCGCCGCGCTGCCCTCGGCGCCAATTTTTGAGGCTTCGGTGGAACCCATGGTGCCCATCACGGTCACCGACGTGCGTTCCCCGGAAAACCCTGTGCAACGCCTTCCAGCCATCCTGGACTTGCTTAAATCCGTATGGTAGGGTATACTGATTCCATGGAACACTTTGACTGTGTGATCGTTGGGTCAGGCCCCGCAGGATTGGGCGCAGCCTTTGCCATCCTGGAAAAAAAGGCCGATGCCAGGCTGTTGATACTGGAAAGTGCGGACATATCCGCTGGGGGGCTTCGTAACGACTGCAAGATGAACTTCACCTTTCCGGTGGGATTTCCCCTGGAATACTGGACCGAAAACCAGGCCGCCCGGTACCTGACGCGCATCGAAGAATTTCTCTGCCCCCAGATTTTAAAACAGGCCAACCTGGACATCTACACCAAACGGGCCGAACGGATCGACGTGAGACTTCTGCGAATCCGTCAGTCCCATCTGGGTACCGACGGGGGCATCCGGCTGATAAAAAAACTCACCGCGGACCTGACGAAAAAACAGGTGGAGATTGCCTTCCACGAATCCCTGGTGACGGCACAGGAAAAAGAGCGGGTGGCGGTGACCACAAAGCGCGAGGTGTCCTACGGCAACCTTATCGTGGCCCCCGGCAGACACGGTTTCGATTTTTTACGCCGCTTCATGAAGGAGCTGTCCATTCCCTTCGCGGACAACACCATCGACGTGGGGCTGCGGGTGGAAACTAAACAGGAACGCTATCCCATCGTTCGGGATTACTATGATCCCAAATTTTTCTTCCCCGAACGGACCCGCACTTTT
>JAITMZ010000177.1 GCA_031290725.1 Spirochaetaceae bacterium | reverse complement strand
GGGTGCCCGGTTCATCGTCAGTCCCGGTTTTGATCCGGCGGTGGTGGACTACTGTATCGCCCAAAAGATACCGGTGTTTCCGGGAACCACCAATCCCAGCGAAATTTCTGCGGGTGTGGCCCGGGGGCTCACGTGCCTCAAGTTTTTCCCGGCGGAACAGTCCGGCGGTGTGGCCATGCTCAATGCGCTGGCAGGCCCTTTCCCCGGGGTCACCTTCATGCCCACCGGCGGGGTGAGCGAGGCCAATCTGGGGAGCTACGTGCGCCTCAAAAACGTCCTGGCCTGCGGGGGCACCTGGATGGTGAAGCCCGAGCTGATCGCCGCCGGCGACTGGGCGGGGATAACGACCCTTACCCGGGGTGCGGTGCTGGCGCTTCACGGCTTTGCGTTGGCCCACCTGGGGTTGAACGCGCCCAACGACCGGGCCGCACAGGAAACCGTGAACCTGATAAGCCTGTTCGGTTTTCCCGCCATGCCGCCGTACACCGAATCCATCTTTAACGGTACCGCCTTTGAGACCATGAAGGGCAATGGCCGGGGAACCAACGGGCACGTGGGGATCAAAACCTGGGATGTAGAACGGGCGCTGGCCTATTGTGAACGCCACGGCTTCAAAGCGGTGACGGACAGCGCGTCGTGGACAGGAACGCCGGAAAAATCACCCCTCAGGCTTATCTACCTGGATAGGGAGATCAATGGTTTTGCCTTCCATCTGGTCAGGGCATAGGGCATCCCCATGATGATGTCAGCCAAACTCAGGGGCCAATTCTCGTATTTTACGGAATCACTGTACCAAATCTGTGTCAAAACGCCCCTGGAGCAGGGCCGGCCTCTGGCTTTCACAATTATCGCAAACCCCGTGGCTGGCGGATTTACCATCCCCCGGCGTTGGACAAAACACCGGATCATGATCCAGGCTGCGGCGGAACGGGCCGCGCAAAATGCCGAACGAAGCATCCCCGCCCGCCCGTCCCGCACGGCGATTGCCGAGGGGGGCGAGTGGGGCGGTCGGGGGGTTATCTTTACCGGAAAAGTGGGGGATGCGAACATTTTTGCCGGCCGGATGGCACTGGAAATAACGGAGGACGCGCAAAAAAGCGACGGGCCCTTTCACCTGCTGGTGGTGGCCGGGGGGGACGGCACCAGCCTGGAGGCGCTCCGGGAGTTTGTCCGGCTGCCCGATGAAGCCCGGCGGCGGCTCGCGGTAGTGCGCCTGCCCCTGGGTACGGGGAACGACGGTTCCGATGAGTGGGAACTGGACGCCGCACTGGAGCGGCTCTTGGGGCCGGTGAACGTAGAATTCAAGCCCGCGGTGAAGCTTGTCACGGCCACCGCCGGGAAGGGGCCGTTTTTCGCTTTCAACATACTCTCCGTGGGGCTTGATGCCTTCGTGACCCACATGACCAACAGGATGAAGCACAAATTTCCCGGTGATTCCTACAAACTGTGGATAGACATCGCCTCACTTTTATACGATCGGTTCTATAAGGTGGATCACATCAACCTGGAAGTCTATGACAAGGCGGGGGCGGTCATCAAAACCCTGTGGGAGAAGTTTCTCCTCATCGCCATGGGTATCTCCGGCCACCGCACCTACGGTGCCCACAAGCCGATTTTGCCCGATGACCGGAACATCTGTGCCATCAAACAGATGTCCCTGATAAGAAAGATTGCGTTCAAGGAGTACAGCGTTACCGGTATCCACGTGAGCTGCCCGGAAACCTTCATGTACACCGCCTCCCGGCTCATCATCAACAGCGTTCGCCCGATTCTGGCCCAGACCGACGGCGAGGCCATTCTGCTGGAACCCAGGGATTTCCCCATCACCCTGGAACTGACGGCACCCCTTATCCCGGTATTGCTACCGGCGAAGTAGCTTGTTGAGCCGTTTGTACCACACCGTCCGCGCTGTTTCCACCAAGCGGTAGGTGCCGTACAGGGGCGACAGGGGCGCATCCAGGGTGCCCGCCCGGTGCACAATGGCGCCCCCGAATCCGGTCTTGAATCTCCACAGCCCGTGCAGCGGGTGGGTGCCGTCTTCCGTGGGAGGGATACCGTAGAAATCGTAGACCCGGGAGCCGAAAGCTTTGGCGTCCTGAATGGCCTGCCACTGGAGCAGGTAGGCGGGCATGAGGTTACGCTTGTTGTTGGAAGATGCACCGTAGAGATAGACCGCTTCCTTTGCGGTGAAGAGGGTGATGATCGCCGCCAGATCTTCGCCGTCGTGGGATGCGATGTAGAGCCGGGTGTCGTAACCGGGGGCGGAGCGGTTCAGCAGGTCCTCGTAGTAGGAGCGGCTGTGGACGGCTATCTTGTCCCGTTGGGCGGTAATCCCGTACAAATCATAGAACACGCCGATCTCCGCTGCGTTGGTCCGGCGTACCGTAACGCCGTTTTTCTCCGCCAATCGTATATTATAGCGGCACTTGCTCTTCATGGCTCCCCGGAGGTCCTCCGTGCCGGGGGTCAGGTCCAGGAGCACCGTGTCCGGGGGCTGCACCACCGCGCCGGGGAACAGGCGGCTTCGGCGGGGGTTGTGGCCGCACACCGGGCAGGCGCGGCGGGCACAGCGGTCAACGTTGGGACATTCCCGGCGGGCGGTGAGGTCCCGCTTCCAGCCGGCGCACTCCCCCAGGGACGCAAACAGCGCCGGGGGTTCAAAGCGCACGCACAGGGTGTTGGCCGGCAGGAGCGGTTTCAGGGCACAGGCCGCGGCGATAAAATCGGCGGGCGTAGGCAAAGGCTGCCCCGGATGGCAGCCGCAGGGGTCAATGTTCAAAAGCGGCAGGGGTGCCGTTCTTGAACAGGGCTGCCACAGGGGCACGTAGGCCAAGGAGAAAAAGCGAAATGTCCGCACCAGTGCCAGGACGGAGTCGGCAGCCGTTGGGGGGCGAAAAAACAGCGGCTTCCATCCGTGGGCGGCTTTAAAATCAGCCCAGAAGGGGGACTGCAAAAATGACGTAACCACGGGGATAGTGTAGCATGGGGTGCGAAAAAACGCAAGGGATTCCGCGCTCGTGCGCCTGGGATTCCACGCCCACTATAGTCTTTGCACGGGGACTAGGGAGGGGAGCGGGCGGGCGGGGCCCGGAACGTCCTCGCCTCTGAAGAATATGTGGATTTAAAGGTATTGCGTAGCTGTGGAATGTTCAGTGCCCCGCCCGCTCCCCTCCCCAGTCCCCCCACAAAGACTACTGCCCCGGGGTCTTCCGGTTTGTGGGTAGAGATTCGTCCAGGGACTACTGGGGGTGCGGGGTTCCACTAGCATAAGAATGCCTTCACCTTGTCGCTGAACAGATCAGGGCGGGCAAAGGCGGCCATGTGACCGAAGGGATCATCGAAGAGCACGAAATCGGCCTGCTTTCCCAGCTCCTTCAGGTCCTTGACCATGGTTTTACTGTAGGGCGGGGGCTCAAAACTGTCCTGCTGATTGGAGATAAGCAGGGTAGCCGCCGTGAGAGGAGCAAGGGCCTCCTTCATATTCTCGTGGCCCCGGGCGATATTGTGGCCCGCCGTGATCCGGCAGGAGTAGATCCAGCTATTGTAGTCCGAATACACGCTCATGGACCGGGCCATCTCTTCCAGGGCAGCCTCAAACCCCATCTTGTTGTTGATATCCTGGTAGGCGCTTTCGTCGGCACTGCTCCGGGGGAAGAGGTTCTCGATGAACCGGGGGGTGTAGGCGTTGATGATCAGGTTCTCGGTGACCTCGGTCATGGCCTTCACGGGAAAATGGCCGTCATAATAGTCCCCGTGGTTAAAGGCCGGGTCGGCCTCGCCGGGGATGAGGTGCATGAACTGCATGGACGCGGGAAGGGGGTTCACCGGCGACGTGACCACCCCGAGGAGGCGGCCCACGAAGGAGGGCGCATCGAGGGCGAGGTGCATGGCGATCATGCCCCCCATGGACGCCCCGGCAGCGGCGTGGAGGCGGGTGATGCCGAGGCTTTCCACGAGCAGCTTCTGTGTGCGGGCGATGTCCCGCATGGTGACCACCGGGAACCGGAGGCCGTAGGGCTTCCCCGTGGCAGCGTTGATGGTCATGGGGCCGGTGGTCTTCACTAGGGGGTTCCTCGCCGGGATGCAGCAGAGGCTGTCCGGCGAAATCACAAAGTAGCGGCTTGTGTCGATCCCCTTCCCCGGCCCGATGAGGCCGTCCCAGTAGCCGGGCATGGCGTCGTCAGGGGAATAGACCCCCGCGGCGTGGCCGAACTGGCTAAAGGGGTGGGGCACGAGGACGGCGTTGTCCTTGGCCTCATTCAGGGTGCCGTAGGTCTCGTAGCCGAGGCATAGGGGAATAGTCCGCCCATTCTCCAGAGTGAAGGACGGGGCCTCAAAAACGTTTCGTTGAATAAACTCGCTCATAAACTCCTCCGTACGCGAATAAAAAAATATACTTTCTGAGTTAATTATACCACAGGTTACACAAAAACGCAAATTGTTCCAAAATTTGTATAAAAACTTTTCTTACCGCATTTCAGCCAGCGCCTCGGAAATACTGAACGCCCGGTCGCCGATCTTTTCGATGTTTCTCACCAAGTCCAGGTAGAGCAATTCGGTCTTCACGTCCGCGCCTTTTTCCAGGCGCTTCCGGGCCACTTTTTTTAGTTGCTTTCTGAATGCGTCGATTTGGTCTTCCAATGCCGAAGCGGCCTGGAATTCCTCCGGGGACAGGCGTTTGTTGATATGCTCCCGGACGAACACCAGGAATTGCTCCGCCAGGTCCGTGTAGGGATGGAGGCGCTCCACGTCTTCCGGGTCAAAGATCATCTTCTTGTCGATGCTCCGCCGGAGGAGCGCCGCCACGGAGTAGCAGTCGTCGCTCATGCTCTCCAGGTCGTCCACCACCCGGAGGAGTACGCGGATGTGGTCTTGGGCCTTGATGTTGCCGGACACAGCCAGACATTGCACCAGGAATGCGCTCAGTTCCTCCTTCATCTGGTCTGCGTAGTCCTCCGCCGCCAGCAGGGCATCCAGGTGTTCGGTGATGAAGCGCTCGCTCCGGTCGTCAAACCCCTTCCGTATCCTGGCGAACATGCCCATCACCAGGTCGGCCATGTCGGCGATTTCTTTTTCCGCGCGAATCACCTGGGCTGCCGTGTTTTCCTTTAGGCCGCTATCAAAGAAGGGCAGGCGGTATTCCGTGGGGATTTCCCCCTCCCGGGGCTTGATGAGGCGCTCGGTCAGCGCGGCGATTTGCCTGGTGAAGGGCAGGAAGAGCAGGGTACACAGCAGGTTGAACACCGTGTGGAGCATGGCGATGTGATTGGTGATGGTATCCTCCACGGTTCCTGGGGTGATGTAGTCCACCAGGGCCAGCAGGGGCCGGAAAAAGAGCGCCGCCAGGATGGTGCCGGTGACGTTGAACAGCACGTGAATCAACGCGGCCCGCCGGGCGTTCACCTTGGTTCCCAGGGAAGCCAGCACCGCGTCCGCCGTGGAGCCGATGTTGCTCCCCAGCACCATGGCCGCCGAGAATTCCCAGGTCAAAAGCCCGTTATACGCCAGGGTGATGATCACCGCCGTCATGGCGCTGGAAGAATGTATGAGCATGGTAAAAAGCAGCCCCGCGAAAATGCCCACCGGCAGCCCCAGGGCCCCCAGGCTTGAGAATGTCGACAGAAAAGCCGCATTTTCCGCGCCTGGCCGGGGAATGGCGCTGGACAAAAAGTCCAGCCCCAGGAAGAGCAGCGCGAATCCCATCAGCCCTTCCCCCAGGTTCCCCGCCTTGAGGCGTTTCACTGCGGTCAACAGGTACCCGATACCGAAGACCGGCAGCGCCACCGCTGAAATCTTGAAGTTAAAGCCAAAGAGGGACACGATCCAGGCGGTCGCCGTGGTACCGATATTCGCCCCGAAGATCACTCCAGCGGACTGTTCCAGCGACATGATCCCGGCGTTCACAAAGGATACCACCATCACCGTGGCAGCCCCGGAGGACTGGACGATGGCGGTGACCAAAAGGCCGGTGAGAACCGCGAAAAACCGGTTACCGGTCATAAATCCCAGCACAGAGCGCAGGGTGTTTCCCGCACCCTTTTGAATGCCGTCGCTCATCATCTTCATGCCATACAGCAACATTCCTAGGCTGCCGCCCAGTACAAAAACAATCGACACAATCATCATACCTGAAATATACTGAAAAAAAGGCAGTGCGACAAGTTTTCCGGCACTGTTTTCCCACTTTTTTTGAGAATCCCCGGCGGGGGGGCCCCCCCCCCCGGGGGGGTGGGTGGGGTGGGGGGTGGTGGGTGGGGGTGGGTGGGGGTGGTGGGGGGGGGGTGGGGGGGGGGGGGGG
>JAITMZ010000102.1 GCA_031290725.1 Spirochaetaceae bacterium | reverse complement strand
TACCGGGTTAAGCTGGACACCAATGGGATGCTTGGCGCGAAACTGGCCGCCCTGCTGGGGTCCCCTGAATCCCGGCCCGATTTTGTGGCCCTGGACCTGAAGACCTCCCCCCGCCGGTACCGGGATTTTTCCGGCGCAATCCCGGACCCAGAGAGCGAATTGTTCCGGTCAATCGGTCTGGTGAGCGGCTTGCCCCCGGAGAGCCGGGAGTTCCGCACCGTCCTAGTCCCCGGTCTGGTGGGTCTGCGCGAGATCACGGAAATCGCCGCCCTGATCCCAAAAGACGCCGCCTGGTTTTTTGCGCCCTTCCGAAACCAGGGCTGCCTGGACCCGGCCTACAACGACGTGCCGCCCTACAGCGACGGCGAGGCGCAGGATCTGGTGAGCGCCGCCGCCGCACTTATCCCCGGTGCCCGTCTGCGGTAATCTGCCGAATGGTCTTATCCAGACAATTGGCGAACCGGTTCAAATCGCGCTTGCCGTACATTCCGGTTCGTTCCGGCGCCGCCCCCATTTCCACCAGCGCCATATTAAAATTCCGCTCCGATAATCGCTCCCGGATGTTTTCCGGCGTCCACTGCACCCCCCGGTCGTTCAGCACCGCAATTCCCCGCTCCACCAGCCGGTTTGCCAGTGGAATATCCCTGGTGATGGCCATGTCGTCCTGCCCGGCGTGTTCAACGATGTAATCGTCCGCCGCATCCGGAACGCTTTCCGTTACGATTGAGGTAAAAAGCGGAGGCATGGCACCGATTTTCGCTTCCCGCAGGGTATGGGGGATTTTTCGGTTTGCCACAAACATCACCGGCAACTTGAGCCGCAGCGCGAATCGTTCGATCATGGTGCGCACCGGCACCGGGCAGGAATCAGCGTCAACCCAGATCGTCAATTCACTACCTGTTCAATCCGCGCGATCATATCCAAAGTACGGCGCTCAAATTCTTGCATATCCGGCAGTTCCGATACCTGACGTTTGCTGGTTTCGCCCTTTTTCTTTTCCTTATAAAGCTCGTCGCAAAGCATAATCCCCGCCATAACCGAAACCTGCAGCGGGTCGGTGACGGTAGCGCCGGAGTTTAGCTCCACCAGGTCGGTCATTTTTCGGTAATTTTCGAGCAACAGGCGAAGATAAGCCTCATCCGCCCGCGCGTCGATTGAAAAAGCTGTGCCTAAAATGTCTATCCGCAGTTTACTCATGTGCCGGTCACATCAGAAAATATCAAGCTCTTTGCCATCCTCCGCCGGGGATTCGCCGCCGGAGATACCGAACAGATTTTCTTCACTCTCCGACTCGCCGCCATCCGGCACGCCTGTGGGAAAACCGAACCCCGACACCGGCTGTACCGACCGCAAAGGAGTTTCCACCGGCTCCGGAATCTGGACCGGGGCATCATGCCGCATCTCAATGCGATGCTCCGCCGGCTGTACCGGCGCTGATTCTGCCCGCTTCACTACGGTTTCCAGAATCGTTGTTTCTACCGCTTCCAATCGGTCGATCACGTGGAGCACCGTCTGCTCAATCTGGGACTGTTCGGACTGATACTTGACCAGATTTGTTCGCAGAGCGTCGTTTTCCCCCCGCAGACTCCGGTTGGTTTCGGTCAGCGACTGGTTTTCGCTGGCAAAAATCGCGTTTTCCTCCGTCAAATTGCCGCACTGAGTTTTCAGCGATTTTTTTTCATTGGTCAGCTCGGCAATATACAGCAACGCCTTTTCAATCCTCGTCTCCAAAAGCTTTATTTGTTCCAGAGAAATCATTTCCATACCTCCCGGTCAAAAAATCTGGGCAACAATCGCCCTTATTGTTCAAAAAAACACTGATTTATCCTGCCAGGAGCACCGCTCCCAAGAGATATTAGTGCCGAGCGCCGCGAGAACTCGATCAAATTTTTTGCGGCGCTTTGCGTTTGCATACCGCGAATGCGATAATTACATACGCAATTACATTTTTAACCCCCGCAATTTTGCGGTAAGCCCCAGACTTACAACGCGGCTTTTACCGCAGCCAGCACCTGCCTGAAGGCCGCCGGATCTTCAATCGCCATATTGGATAGGGACTTGCGGTTGATCAACACCCCTGCCTTGGTAAGCCCATCGATAAAACGCGAGTACGACAGGCCTTCCGTACGCACCGCCGCATTGAGCCGGACTATCCACAGGGAACGCATGGTTCCTTTTTTGTCCCGCCTGCCCACATACGCGTCTGACAGCGCCTGGGTCACCGCATCCTTAGCGGCCTTAAAGTTTGTCCCCCGGCGGCCCCGGAAGCCTTTTGCCAGCTTCAGGATTTTTATTCGCCGATTCTTCCGTTTAGAACCATCAACTGCTCTTGACATGGTTGTCTCCTCTATTTAACCGTAGGGCAATAATTGCTTTCTGACCTTTGCCGCATCGGCCTCGCTCAGAATTCCTGATCCCCGAAGATGACGCTTCCGCTTGGGCGACTTTTTTGTCAAAATATGACGCAAATTCATCTTCTTGTACTTCACCTTGCCGCTTCCGGTGAGCGAAAATCGCTTCACCGCGGCCCGTTTTGACTTCATTTTTGGCATTGCCATAACCTCATCTATTTTTTTGATTTCGGGTTCAATGTCATGGACATAAACCGGCCTTCCATGGCAGCGGATTTTTCCACGACATATTCGCCTTCAATTCTTTTCAAAACCTCGTTCAGAACATCCAGCCCCAGCTCTGTGTGGGCGAGCTCCCGACCGCGAAACCGGATAGTCACCTTTACCTTGTTGCCTTCATTCAAAAACTCTTCCACGTGCTTGGCCTTAAAGTCAAGGTCACCGGTGCCGATTTTGGGCTGCATACGGATTTCCTTGAGTTTGGTCACCTTCTGTTTTTTCTTGGAATCCCGAAGCTTCTTTTCCAAGTCGAAACGGTACTTGCCGAAATCGAGAATTTTACACACCGGAGGAACCGCCTGGGGAGCTATCTCGACCAAATCCAGTTCCAGTTCTCTGGCAAGCCGCAACGCTTCAGCGGTGGCGACGATTCCCCTTTGCTCGCCCTCGGCATCAATCAATCTTACTTCTCGCACACGAATTTGTTCATTAATTCGCAAGCCCTTTGTTTCAGCCAAATACCCTCCTATACATTACCCGGGTCTATTAAGTATGGCAACATTGATTTACCCTAGGAGCGATACCCCTGTTAGGATAAACCAGTGCTTCCTAAAACACATTATAAAAAAGCTGATTATAAGTATATCATATTTTTTGAATTGTGTCTAGTGGTTCGCGCGAAAATTCGAGATTTTTTTTCATCAGAGCGGTTCGTGGGGCGGGGAGTATCAAGGTAATCATAAAAATACCCGCGCAGATCAGTACGGACATGTCGGCAATATTGAAAGTGGGCCAGCGGTCAAACCCGAAGATGCCGAAAAATTTGACGTCGATAAAATCAATCACCCCTTCCTGGCGGAAAAAGCGGTCGATCAGGTTGCTCAATCCGCCGCCGATAACCCCGGCGATAGCCCACTGCTGGGGAGGGGAAAAACTGTCGTTCAAAAAATAGGTGACCGTCACCAGGATAATGATAATCAGGGGAATCACCGCAAACATGATGCTTCGCACCATCAGAGGGAGGTTGCTTCCCAGGCTGAAGGCGATGCCGGGATTATACATGTGGATTATGCGGAAAAAATCGTTGAACAAGCTGACCCCCACATGGTAGGGAGGTATGGTCATGATTACCAAAAATTTGATCAGTTGATCCAATGCGATCAGTATGGCCGTAAGAATAAACGGGGTGCATTTTGTGAGAATTTTGTCCCTGTTTGACTTTACCGCCGCATTGTAAATTACCATAGATGTATCCACCTAGTGTATCGGCAGAATCGGGGTAAAAGGTTAGAGTTATTTTGGCGTATTGCCGTATTGACTTTTGTTTGTTTTTTGTGTACCCTCAGGGTAATGCAAATCCATAACCCCCACGAAAAACCGGTGTACCGCTTCTTTGACCGGATGAACAAGGCGTTGGACAAAGCCATGGCCATTATTCCGCCGGCGGGTGTCCTTATGGGCTTTTTATTTTCCCGGCACATCGCGCCCCTCAAGCCCCTGGTCACCTGGCTTTTTGCCTACATTACCCTGGTGGGCGCCCTGGGGCTCACCCTCACAGATTTTCGGAAGGCCCTAGGGAAGATACATATTATCGCCCTGATTTTGCTGTGCGCCCACGTGGTGAACCCCCTGCTCACGGCATTCCTGGCGCAGCTGTGCTTCCCGTCCCGGCCCGACGTGGTGTCCGGCTATGTACTGCTCATGTCCATCCCCATCGCCGTGTCCTGTTACATCTGGTCGTCTATTTTCGGCGGCATAGACGCGATTGTGCTCACGGTGATCCTGATCGACTCGGTCATCGCCCCGGTGGTGACGCCGGCCACGGTACGCCTCTTGGCCCACACCGCTGTGGTACTTGATACCCGGGGCATGATACTATCCATCGCCTATTCGGTGGCCATTCCCATGGTGATGGGGGTGGTGGCAAATCAGGGGTCCCGGAATCGTGCGAAGATCTTCGTGGTACCCATCGCCAAACCCTTCTCCAAGGTGTTCCTGGTGCTGATGGTGTCCATCAACAGCGCCCAAGCGGCGTCGCGGATTACCCTGTCCCCGGCGGTACTGCCCATCGTGCTGATGAGCGTCTGCGTGTGTTTTCTGGGCTTTATGATGGGCTATGTGATTTCCCGGGTGTTTCTGAAGGCAGACCGGGCAATGCAGGTGACCATGACCTACACTTGTGGTATGCGGAACATCAGTGCGTCGCTGGTGCTGGTGATCAAGTTTTTTCCCCCGGAATCCAGCATCCCGGTGATCACCGGGATTTTACTCCAGCAGGGGATCGCGGCACTGTCGGGGTATCTCTTGTTCCGAAGGACCGCGCCCACTGTAAACGCCTGCCCAGACCCTGTGCGGCGCTTCCGTTAGGGACACGCTGATTAACTTGAGGCTAATCAGCGCTTTCCCACCCCGCCCAGCCGGTCCGCCTGCTTTTCCGGGAAACGGCTGTAATACCAGCGGTTTCTGGCTTGGTTTGTCCACTTCCGGTGAAACAGCCGATCCCACAGGTTGTTAAAAACCGCCGATGGAATCCCCACGACGATCAGGTAGAATGGCCCCAAGAGCCTGCTCTGGAGGCAATGGCCGTATTCATGCCGGATTGTCCGGGTGTCCAAATCGGTCTCCGAAAGGATGATGTAAATGCCCAAGGAAACTCCGAAGCGCATCCCACCGGCCGGGACGGCGTAGATGCCGGCGCCTTTCAGGCGGCCCCGTTTTTTGGCACCGGTACACAGAATAAGCACCCCCCCCAGAAGGTTCTGCGGAAGCTGCCAGAGATACAAAAGGACTGCCCGCCACATGGACAGACCTTGCCGCTAGAACAGATCCGCTTCGGCAGCCAGCTTCTCGCCGACGCTGCGGACCAGGCCCCTGGAGGGCACAGGCACGGTGGGATCCTTCTCTGCTGCCGGATCGACGGGGGGTGCGGGCTTGGCCGTGGGGGCCGAAAGTGCGGGTTCAGCCGGAGCGGCGGGCTTGGCCGGAAGTGCCGGGGGGGCAGCCGTGGATTTTTCCTTTATCGTCAGGCTTTGACCGGGGAAAAGCTTTGCCCGAAGTTTTTGTTCCAGATCCCGGGCGAAATCGGGCCTTTCTTCCAGGAAGGCGATGGCGTTTTCCTTGCCCTGCCCTACCTTTTCGTCACCCGAGGTATACCAGGCACCTTTCTTGTCGATGAAGCCGTACTTTACCGCCGCATCCAGAAGGCTTGCGGTGGCACTCACCCCCTTGCCGAAATAGATTTCCAGTTCGGCTTTTTTGAAGGGCGGGGCCACTTTGTTTTTTACCACCTTCACCCGTACACGGTTTCCCACCGCATCCTCCTGACCCTTCACGTCGATGGACTCGATGCGCCGGATGTCCAGGCGGATGGACGCATAAAACTTCAGGGCATTGCCGCCGGTGGTGGTTTCCGGATTGCCAAACATGATGCCGATCTTCATGCGGATTTGGTTGATGAACACCAGAATCGTTTTGGACTTGCTGATGATCGCCGTCAGTTTCCGCAGGGCCTGGCTCATGAGCCGCGCCTGTAGACCCATCTGGGCGTCACCCATATCTCCCTCGATTTCCTTTTGCGGAGTCAGAGCCGCTACGCTATCCACCACGATGATGTCCACCGCACCGGATCGCACCAGTCTTTCGGCAATCTCCAGGGCCTGCTCGCCGGTATCGGGCTGGGACAACCAGAGCTCCTCGGTATTCACCCCCAGATTCTTGGCATACACCGGATCCAAGGCGTGCTCCGCATCGATAAAAGCCGCGACGCCCCCCAATTTTTGAGCCTCGGCGATGGCCTGCAGCGCCAGGGTGGTCTTCCCCGAAGATTCGGGGCCGAACATTTCGATGATGCGCCCCCGCGGATAGCCGCCGATGCCCAGGGCTTCGTCCAAAAGGATGGAACCCGAGGGAACCACCTCCAGTCCCGCAGAGATGGCGTGATCCCCCAGTTTCATGAGCGAGCCGGCGCCGAACTGCTTTTCAATCTGCAGCCGGACCGCTTCCAATGCCTTCAGTTTCTCCGCCATGTTGTTTGGCGTGGCGTCAGCCGTTGTTTCAGTAGTCATTTTAGTCACCTATTACTCCTATACTTATTATATAGTGCGGACTTTGTAAAAAATACCACACTTTTTCGTTTTTCGTGAAAAAAAATCAAAAAACGTCATGTTTTGCCGAATTTTTCCAGGTCGATGATAAAACGCTCGTGGGTGCCCTCCCCGATGAGCTTCGTTCCATTGTACGCCGTTACCCGAAACACCAGGCGCCGCCGGTCAATCTCCACCAGTTCCGCGTCCGCCCGCACGGCCTGGCCCATGGGCGTAGATGCCAGGTGGGACACGTTTACCCTGGTGCCCACGGTGGACCAGCCGTCGGGGATGAAGGGCTTCACCGTATCAATGCTGGCCCCTTCCATTAAGGCGATCATGAAGGGCGTGGCGAACACCGCCGCGCTCCCGCTTCCCAAGTGCTTTGCCGTGAGTTCCTCGGTGACAAGCACGGTACGTTGGCCCGTAAGGCCGGTTTTTAAAATAGTTGTCCAATCCATGAAGCCAGTATATCACGGACTGAAAGATGCGT